>NZ_ASZW01000257.1:0-18689 GCF_000468215.1 Arthrobacter sp. CAL618
ATCCGAAGGAATCTCAATGATGTTGTCAACGAATTATTTGGGTTGCTTCTCCGGTGTCCTGGCCCGCTCGGGGCCAGGACACCGGAGGGCCTCTAGCCCGTCCAGCCCAGGTATGGCCTGCGGTCTGCGTCCGGCAGTTCGCCTGCCGTTGCGGGCAGGACCTTAGGGCCGTCGGACTGTCCCATCAGCCAGTGGAAGAACACTTCGGACGTGAGCGCTTCGAAGCACGCGGCCTGACTGCGGAACCAGTGCTCGTGCGTGTCGCCCTCAACGTAGGTTCCGTAACCGAAAAGTTCCTCGGAATCGTCGCGGGCGCGGGCCACGGCGAAGACGATCAGCGGCCAGGCTCCGGCATCCCATCCCTCAGATCCCCAGTTCGGCAGGGCTGACCAGCCGGAATCTTCGAGGGTTTCCATCCAGTCATACCCATCCCCCATCCGATCATCGGCGGGAAGTCCGGGGACGGTGACGGTTTCGTCGGTATCGGTGGTGTTCGTACGGGTCATTATTCCAACGCTCATGCGGTCGCTCCTCTAGTTCACAGGGCGGGAAACGTTCAGTGACCAGCACCCGTTCCCTCTTCCCCACCATGTTTTTTGCCTGCTGGCGGAGCTTGCGGAGCTGTGTCCGACGGAGGCGGTGCCAACCTGTTAGGGCAAGCGGTCGGGAGTTGGTGAGGAAATAAGCGACGTAGGAGCGCCGAGGCGAGTCACGCCCGCGCCGCCGGCCACAGGCCGGTTGAACAGCCGGAGCGGGCACGTAGAATCCAACGGACAGCAGCAAAAAAATGAAAGACAATGCTTCTACTGCCCGAGCGACAGCGAGGACCTTCCTGATCCGGGAAACGCCCCAAACGTTTCTGTCATGGCCGCGACGGCGTTTCCTAGGCGGGCGACGGACTGGGGTTTCCTGGCGGCTCGTAGGCGGTTCCATCGCGGAGCATAGCCCACAGGACGTTGAGCCGGCGTCTGGCCAGGGAAAGCACGGACTGAACGTGAGTCTTGCCTTCTGCACGTTTGCGGTCGTAGTAAGTCCTGGACGCGGTCGAACTTCGCAGACTCGACATAGCCGCCATGTAACAGGCCCGAAGAAGACGCCGGTCATATCGCCTCGGTCTGTGGTGGTTGCCCCGTATCCGACCGGAATCTTTCGGCGCCGGCGCGAGACCCGCGACTCCGGCAAGCCGGTCGACGCTTTCGAAAACGGACAGATCACCGCCTATAGCGCCAAGGAATTCCGCTCCGAGCAGGGGTCCGAAGCCTGGCATGCTGAGCATGATCTCTGCCTGGTGGTGTTCGCGGAAGCGCTCGGCTATCAGCGTGTCCAAGGCGTCGATCTGGTTCTGAATATCCAGGACTTCCTGCGCGAGCTCGGCGACCATCGGCGCACCGATCCGCTGGGCGGCAACGGTGGTGTACTGGGATTTCGCGGCCGTTACGGCCCTTTCTGACACATCGGCGCTGCTGCGGGCGCCCTGGCTACTAAGCCAGGCGTGAAGGCGTTTCTGTCCGAGCCGACGCAGCGCATCGGGGGTCTGGTATCTCGTGAGCAGCAACAGCCCGGCCTTGGATCTGCTGTAGTCAAAGGCCTGTTCGAGGGCGGGAAAGTATTCCAACAACTGTGCACGCAAGCGGTTGATCGCGCGAGTGCGGTCGCAGGCCTTGTCCGTGCGGCGGGCGGTAAGGATCCGCAGATCCACGCTGATGTCATCCCCGGTACGAACCGGTTGCAGATCCCGACGCATCCGGGCCTGGTCAGCGATCACCGCGGCATCCTTCGCATCGGTCTTGCCGTCCCCACGGTAAGTCCTAGAAGCGTGATGTACCGTGCGTCCTGGAATGTAGAGCACGTGCTGGTCATGGGCTACAAGCAGTGCGATCAGCAGTGCAGCCCCACCGTGGTTCAGATCCACGGCCCAAACCACCTCTCCCCCACTATCAAGCGCCGCGACGCTTCCCATCAAATCCAGCAGATCTGTCTCGTCATTGGCCACCCTCTGAGAGAACAAACGGGCTCCCTCAGCGTCAATGACCACGCAGTGGTGATGGGTTTTGCCGGCGTCTATCCCGGCCCACAGTTGCGACAAAGCGCTCTCCCTTCATCGTTCGAATATGAAGCCCAGCAGATAACCTCGCCGTCGTGTCCTTATCCAGCGATCATCTTCTTGTCGCGTCTCTCAATCAGCGGTCGGGCCATCGTCGAAGCAACAGGCGGCCAATCCTTCGAAGCCGTGACAACCGTCCGGCACAGCAGCAAAAGCCATACCCATCACCCCTGGGTAGCCAAGACACTACAACTGCCCTGCAAACTACCTGCTCAACAACATAAGGACAGCAGCAAAAAGATCGTTGTTTAGGTCTTCACAGCCCGAACGTAAAGAGGTCGGCCTGGTTGACCTGGTGAAATGACTGATGCTCCAAATCGTGACAATTTGTAAAATTGCCTGCTACCTCGCACGGGGAATCTGACCTTTTGCTCATGACACTGTGATTATTGTCCCCGCTCGGACCTTATACAAAAGCCCATCCTGCACGCCGCGGCCACGATTTTTGCCGGGCATTCACTACAGCTCGCGAACGCTACGCAACCGACTACGTTACCGCCACCTTCGATCCCGAAACGGAAGCTAGCCGTCGACAGGCCTGCCGCGAGGCATCTCGTTCGGATCAGTACTGAACGGCTCACCGTTGTTGTACAGCTCCTCCAGACGGGTGCACTCCTGGTCGATGAGCGATGAAATGAAGTCAGACAATGACTTGTATTTGGTCAGATGTCGTGTCTCTAGGTAGGTCGAGCGTAGCCTGCGGTGACTTTCCTTGGAGTGATAGAACGAGTCCTTGACGGGCTTGTCCTCCGGCGATTTCGTCGCCGGAGGAGCAACAACTTCAGTAGGCGGCGCGGCCGCAGCCGCAGCCTCTGCAACAACAGCAGGTGTAGCAGCCGCAGGCTCCGTAGCGGACGATTGAACAGCCGCAGGAGACTGCGGTACTGGCGTGACCACGGCAGGAGCAGTCTCTTCCACAGCGGCAGCCTGCTGAGCGAGCTGCTCTGCAGTCGTGGGGACGACAGCTGACGCAGGGGCAGGCTCCGCCGCAGGCTCAGATGCGGCCTGCTGTTCGGCTGTCATATCTTCGACAACGCCGCGCTGTGCAGCCTTTCCCAAGCGTCCGCGTTTCAAAGCATCGAGAGGGTTCGTGCCTCCTCCCCTACTGGGGGCCGGCTCGGTCCTCATGCTTCGCTTTCTTTCCAGATCGCTTCGGCAAGCCGCTGCAGGTCATCACGAAGCGGCCGGGTGGCCGATCCGAAGTTCCTCAGGGGTTGCGCTGCAGCCTGTGCCCTGGCGAATAGCTCGCGATCTGGGAGATGAGGTGTGAGCACTGCATCACCGAAATCTTTTTCGACCCGGTCGATCCAATGGACCTGGTCGCTGCGACCTTTGCGGACCTTGTTGATGACCACGCCGATGACTTCGATGTCCTCATTGAGGCTGTCCTGGACCTCACCGATGGTCGCAACGATCTCGGTCAGCCCTTCGACTGAGGACACACGCGGCTCAGTCACTAGCAGAGCATGAGTGGCAGCAGTGAGTGCATTGATGGTCAGGAGCCCGAGCGACGGCGGGCAATCGATAAGGACGATGTCGAACACATCGGTGACGCCCTTGAGTGAAGTCTTCAACCGGTGCTCTCTGGCCATCATGGAGTCGCGCTCCCGGGAGGCAAGGTTTCGCTCGGCCGCGATGAGGGAGATGGGCGGGTAGTCCTCCCCCTGCTCCGTACGAGGCAGCCAGGCTTCGCCCGTGGAGATGATGGCGTCGGCAGCGATGCCAGGTGTGATCTTCTGGTTCTGCTCCGCGTCGCCGTAGAGGACGTCGTTCAGAGTGAACTCAGGGTTGTCGATTCCGAGGGCTGAAGTGGTATTCCGCTGAGGGTCGGCATCGATGACGAGTACAGTCTTGCCCAGATTCTGCGCAAAGACCTCGGCCAAACCTGTGACGAGGGTGGTTTTACCTACCCCGCCTTTCTGGTTGCAGACCGCTATCACTCGTGCCGGCATGTCCCGGAACCTCTCTTAGCCAAATGGATCGTTGCAGCACCAAACCAGCGGGTAGCAAAAAATCCACCGGCCGGCACCGATGTTCACCAGAGTAGCCTCGGGGTGACTCCCCTGTGTGAGCCACGCCCGGTGCAACTGGAAACAATTTCCAATTGCAACCCTAACCCTAATACCCCTATTACTGCCGTTCGTGTCATCAGAAGTATTAGGGGCATTGGTTCTATTGCAGCTGTTGGATCCATGCGCGCCATTAGGGGCTTTAGGGGCTTTAGCGGCTTTAGGGGCATGAGAGTCGACCAGGGGAGACAGCCGATTCTTCCATGGAATGCACTCATCACCCCTAATAGGGGTATTACTTCGATTGGTTGCTCAAGAGTTAATACCCCTGTTAGGGGTGTTGTCACCGATAGATGTGTTAGGGGTATCAACGGTGCGCGGTCTGGTTGTATCGGACACCTGGACGCATGACGAATCGGTATGCCTGGCCCCGATGAGCTAGTGACCCCAAGCGATCCTAAAAGTGTCCTATCAAAGCGAAGGTCCGAGGTACGTAGCTTTCACCCCTAATACCCCTATTAGGTCCATTTCAGGTTATAGGGGTGTTGTACCTGTTAGGTGCGTTACGGGCGTTAGGGGGAATAACCCTGTTGTAGGTGATGCCTGTGTTGTGGGTCATAGGGGCTTTGACTCTGTTGTGTCTGTTAGAACCATCAGGGGTATCAGTGACAACACACCATTACGAAGTCTGTCAGACGTCGGGTGGGCTGTCGTAGTACCAATGGGTGTAATAGGGGCATTAGGTGCCTTGGCACTGTTGTCACCAATGGTTCTAGAGGTGGGGGAGTGGTAGGGCTTGGAAGGTCCTAGTTGACGCACCCGGCGCCCAACGTGTTCATTCAGGGGACAGGAGACTGGAGGGGTTGGCCAATCCTGCGCGGGCAGTACCTAGGTGGGGGAGTGGCTAGCCCAACCAGTCGATCCCTCCTTAGATTGAAATGGGACCGTTAGAACCTTTGCTTCCAATAGGGGCATTAGTTTTGTTGGGGCTGTTAGAACTGAAAGTTCCAGAGAAACAGGCTGATGGGGAGCGGTTACCCGCTGCGGGCAGAGAAAGCCAAGTCCGCAAGTTCCCAGTCATCAGATGGTCTTTCGTAGACATCCCAGGGGTAGTCCTCACCGGGGGAGAGGGGCTCAAGGGTAGCCAGGATCCGTGAACCCAGCCATTGACGCCAGCGTGCTCGTTCGGCGCGGTGGCGGGCTATCTGGGCGTGTACTTGGTCCATGACCCCGAGCTGCTCAGCGATGAGGTCCAAGTTGGCGGTGACGTTCACTGACCAGGCGCCGGCGGGGGAGCGGGTGGCGAGGTTCCAGGCGGCTAGTATCTCAAGGGCTTCGCTCACGGCGGTCCGGCTCATTCCGGTGGCTCGAACCAACTCGGCGGTGGTGCAGAGGAGTGGGGCTCGCTCAAGTTCCTCGTAAATGTAGGCAGCGGGTAATCCAAGCTCACGGAAGGCGGCACGGAGCGCATGAATCTTGCCCTTCCTCCATGCCAGGCTTCCCGCTGGTTCGATCAGGTCCTCAGGGATGGTGAGCATGTACTGGTCGGCGTGGGTTCCTTTGCCGCGCTCGATTAAAGTAACGAGGGCATTCGGCTCGCTTCTCAGCTCTCGAAGATGGGCGGCGACGGTGGTGTGATCCTGGCCGGTGGCTACGGCGTAGGAACGAGACCCGAACTCAATGAACCTACTACCTGTCATCCTGGCGGCCGCTCCCATAGCTCTAAGCAACATCCTGCGGACCAACCCTGCCCTAGACCCCTGGTAGCGGTGCTCCACGATAGTAAGGGCATTGCGCCAGTTGAGGATGAATTGGTGCTCAGCGGGACTTCCGTTTGAAGTACCGGCAAGAAAATCACCGCCCTGTAACCCTGCCCGGTGTGAAGGGGGCTGGCTTGTGGGGGAATTATGGTCATAGGTAACCTTCGCCAGATCGGGCTGTTTCTTCTCGAGCTTTCGCTGGGCCTGGAGGAACAGAAGAGCATTGTCCCAGTCGGCCTTCATCGACTTGAACCTGGACTGTGTCCGGTAGCGGCTGTAGAACTGCGCGAGGCCTGGCCAGATCCCGGTGCGTGCTCGCAGCTCGACGTCGGTGAGTTTCATCCCTGAAGCCGCGGCCGCAGTGATGACAGCCATTCGGGCTTCGGACGCAGAGGGGTAGCGGGCGGTGTCGTACATGCCGTGCTGGGCTATGTCGAGGATCCTGTGGGAAAGCCCGGTGATCGGCAAGGTGTCCAGTGAGCGGTCTTCCTTCACCCCGGTGAAGGCACTCGTGTATGGCTCGACGCTGCGTAGGTGTCGGACGGCCGTGATCTCTGCACGCAGGTCCCCGACAAGGGCCTCCCACACATCGGCGCTGTTCGGGCGACGGACGACGTCGTAGGCCATGTTCAGGCTCATATCCAATTCCTGGTAGCCACCGGTCTTGTGCCTGGATCCGGGAACGCGCATACAGCCTTGCTTGAGGTTCTGGTGCTGCGATTTATCCAAGCTCGGGCAAGCGGCACCGAGGGCTTCAACCAGATCGCGGGCCTCCGAGAATCCGACACGCTGAGCTAGTGGGATGTAAATATGACGTCCACCAGTGGGGGAGTGATCGGCAATCCAGCGGGCTCCGTGACGGTGCAACCAGCTGGTCACACGGCGTACGTCGGCATCCACCTGGGATTGCCCTGCAGGTGCCACATCGAAGTCCAGGAAGATGGCCGCGCAGGTTCCGTCGGGGCCGAAAATCCTTACGGCAGCAGGGGCTGAGGGCAGCTGATCGGTGAGGTCCCGTTCGCTGTTCGCGGGGTATGACTTACCGCGGTCACGGGAAATTTTCACCCGCGCCTGGCCGGCTAGCGGGCGTGCAAGAGCGTTCCAAGCTTCGGCTGGGGTCCCGTTGACGGGCGCGACACGCGGCAGAGTGTTGCCGTGATGGTCTGGAAACGCGATTGAGCGCTGCTGTACTATGGCAGTAATCCCTTCAGGGGGATAGGTCTAGGACCTTCCGTCGTGATGGCGGACAAATGAGGACTCTGGCCCTCTTGCGGTAACTCGTAGGAGATCTGAAGTACCAGCTCTCCGGAGCTTGGTTAGGGCCTAAGTAAATAGAGCTTCGGTTCGGTTACTTATGAATCACCTTTCCTTTCTTTGGTAGTTGGTTGTTTGAGATTGGCTGTATCCGTCTAGCCGGCAAAACTTGCCGGATACGAGCNNNNGAGCCACAAGCTTGGAAGGCCCGCTTCATGCGGGCCTTCACTTGTTTAAGAGGCCATTCGCCCTAATGGAAGGGGCTGCTGAATGTCCAGGTTGCTGCAGTCACGTTTTTGCAGGTCACGGTCGACCATCTCCGCCAGTAGGTCGCTGACGGTGATGCCTTCGGCCTTGGCAATGGCAACGACAAGGTCGCGGCGTTCTCGGGGTAGGCGGGTCCCAACGAAAATGCGGTCGCCCTTGCTGCGCTGCCCGCCCCCGCGGTTTCCTGTTGCTGTCATCGTCTTGTCCTTTTAATCTCGTGCCGGGGGACCGACTGGGCGGTTTACCTCGGCCGCCATGCTGACCGTGTGAGATGTGTTGCTGTTTCCAGTTGACATGAAGCTATCACGCAAGGCAGTCGAACTCTGGGACCGGATGCAGTTTCCAAAAAGTCCCGACAAGCTTTCCCGGGATGCCCGGAAAATAGGGGCATTAGCGTCATTTTGGTTGGTCCCTTATTCCGCGCGGAGTTTCCAGCAGAACCGCCTAATGGGAATAATGCCCCTATTCCCCGAACCCGCAACATTGGGGCCGTTAAATTATTTTCCCCGGCGTGTCGGATGCGGCGCGGCGGGGGAGTGCGGCTTGAATAAGACCCTCGCTTCTGCACCTGTCTTGGTGAGAAAAATATCGCGTGATCGTGTCCCATTGTCACAGTCCTTGCGCTACCGCGCCGGCTGCGGCTGGCCAGGCGCGTTGTGTGGCTGGTTTTAAGGCGGTGTGTCGGATGCGTCCGGCTTTGAGTGCCTGGTCATAAGGAACGGTGACCACGCGGCGGACCAGTGGTGCGAAGCCGTCAGCGATACGGCGGGCTTCGTCGCCGTCCTCGGCTTTCCACTGGGAAATGATGACGACGGCGTTTTCGGCCAGCTGTGCTAAGAGTTGGTCTCGTGCGGCGAGGGTTTGCAGGGTGAGTTTCGCGGCCTCTGCGCGGTCCTCCATGGTCGTTGTGGGGATCACGAGCTGATCGGTGTGGCCGATCATGGCACGCCAGTTCGCGGCCCTTGCGGTGTTCCCTGAGTCCATCACGATCATGCGGTAATACTTCGCGGCCACGGAGTGAACGGCGTCCACCTCATCAGCGGAGATCTCGTGATCTCCTTCGTCGTTCTCATCCGAGCGCAGCACGTCGTACTTGTCCTCGGTCTGGTGGTGCACATAGTGGGCCAGCAGAGCGTTGTGCACGGTGGGGGAGAGCAGTTGATCTTTATCGCGCAGCAGATCCATCACGCTTGACGTGTGCGGGCCTTGCTCGGTGCGCCAACCGAGAGTGCCTTGGTTCTCGTTGTTGTCCCACGCGAGGACACCCCCGCCACCGTAGCGGGCGAACACTGCCGCCAAGGCTGCCACGGTCGGGGTCTTGTTCGCGCCGCCTTTACGGTTCACCACGGCGATAGTGCGCGGTCCCGGCCAGTGCTGAGAGACAGCGTGAATGTCGGCGCGTTCGGCCACTTCCGATTCGGAAGGGCTCATACGCAGACCCATCCGGCTCATGGCACCACGGAATCCGCGGGTCGCTGGCTGCACCACCGGATCACAGACCAATCTAAAGCCGGGCCTAGGGGCGGCGTGTCGCGTGGCACTTCCCGGCGCAGTTGGTGGGGCTGCATCTATCTCCTTATCGAGTGAAGGACTGTACCAATATGGCACAGTCCTTCGATTCAAAGCAATTAGTTCGTCGCTAGTTCTTCCATGCCCATCGAATCAGCTTCTCCTTAGCATCCTCTGCCGGGACGTCGATCGACCTTGAGTGGAATGCCTCTCTAAAGAGGGTTCTGACCGACTTGGCGGTACGGAAATACTGGCCATGTCTGTCGATTCGACGGGCAGAGACGCCGAGGTACCGGGCGGTCTCTTTGCGGTTCATGCCGGCCTCGATGCAGATTCTGACGGCACGGAAGATGACGGCGTAGGAGGCCTCGTTCTCGGGATTGGCCTTGGTCAGGATGCGCTCTACAGCGATCTTGGCCTCTGGTGGTGTCTGACTCATGTTCTACTCCTCACTTGATCGACAGGCCGGTATCGAATGTCTTGCGTGCCAGCTGGCGTGATCTGGCGAAGGCGAAAGCCCACAGTCCGAGGACGACGCAGGCTGTCGATACGTGCGTGACCATCTCGAAAATGTAGAACGCTTCGGCCCCTGCTCGTAGTTCCAGCGGGTAGCCGATGACGCGTGCCATCGAGAGGACGAAGCCGACGAAGATCAGCCTCGAGGCCAGCCGGCCGAAGCGCAGGGGGTTCCTGCGGCTGTCCCGGAGGACCGGCAGTAGGAGGGGCCCGAGCACGTAGGCGGTGTAGGCGAGGACGATCCCCTCGTTCCATTCCACCGCGGGCTGATCTTGGTATAGCTCCAAGCGGGGTGACGCCTCGGGAGTGTCCGCTATGAGGAGCGTGATGAGCACCCCGGAGGCCGCAATCACGCCCGCCAGGGCGCCGCGCTTTCCAATGATCCAGCTGGTGGCCGTCTCTGAGCCGTAGGCGATAGCAAGGTGAAGGCCGAGGACCGCTACAGCTGTCATGGCGCAGCATTTGGCGATGAGGTCGGTGCCGTTGGAAATAGGCACGAAGAGTTCTAGGACCTGGTAGACACAGGGCATGGAGAAGATGTAGGCCGCGGTTAGCAGGATTCCCATGAGGGCCAGCCGGCCGCTGGGTCGCAGCAGTGCCCGCGCCCCTTCTGGGGTCGTTTTAGACGTCAGTCGGTGGAATGTGAGGCCGCCGAGCAGGATCAGCATGAAGCTGACTGAGATGGCGTAGATGCTGTCGTTCATCCGATCAGATCCGTAAGTTTCTCCGCGTATTCGAAGGCTTCCTTGCGCTGCCGGAGGCGGCGCTGGAGGAGATTCAGCCGTTGCTGGATGAGTTCGACCAGGTCCTCGTTTTTCATCACCATCAGGGCCGTCTCCCGGATGTCCTCGGGCCAGTCGCCCTCTTTCATGGTGATGAGTCCGACGACGACAAGCCCCGCGACCATTGACGTCCCGCTGACCCGGGCGGCAGTAACCGCCTGGATGGGGGTGAGCTTGTTCTCCGAGAGCTGGCTGAACAGGTAGGTGATCGCCGTTCCCGTCTTCTCGGTCACGTCGTGCCGGACGTCGCCGGTGTCGATGGCGTCGATCCACGCGCGATGGGAGCCGTCGTGGGGAAAGTCGATCTTGACCTTGTCATTCCGTGGGAACAGGTCTTCGTGGAAGCGGTGCTGCAGCTCGACCATGAGGTCGGCGTGGTGGACCTGGCTCAGGACTTCCGCGGCCGTTGGTGTGCGGGGCCGACTGTCGAGGTCTTGGTACTCCTTGAAGTCCGCCAGTGCCGCGATGGGATCAATCCCGACGCCTCGGGCCACGCCGACGACGGTCGATTCCGGGACGTTACCGCGCCGGATCTGGTTGCCCACTGTGACGCGATGCAGCCCGGTCAGGCGGCCCAGCTCGCTCGCTGATGTGGTGATGTCGCGTCGTTCGAGCCATTGCTTGAAGTCAGAACCAGAAACAGCCACGGCACCTCCTTCAAGGGAGCACTAGATGGGCACGGCATACACGTATAGCCACGATGTCATAATCTAAGCTAGTCTAATAACTAAGGAATTGGCATCAGCTTTCTTCCCTACCGTTTTGATTTTACCGGGCAAGTCCTAACCAGTCTGTGTCCGTCACACCCGGGGGAGGTAATCATGGACGAAGACGAGAAGCGCGGAGCGTCACCGCTACTGGCCCTGGTGATCCTTGTACCTCTCCTGGCGGGACTGCCCGTCGTCGGCATCGCGGGAGCTGCGATGCTCACGCAGACCGAGGAAAAGCCTGCTGGGTGCGCCGTCTCCGCAGTAGGTGAGACCGCCGGGGGCATTACTTCGACACCAGCGATCCCGAACGGCTGGGGTGACCTGGTCGACGCCGCCGCGAAGACTGCCGGTCTGCCGGTGAGCGTGGTGGCGGCGCAGTTGAAGCAGGAATCAGGCTGGAACGAAGGCGCGCGGAGCCCTGCAGGGGCTCAGGGCGTGGCTCAGTTCATGCCCGGCAGCTGGGCCCTGTACGGGGAGGGTGGGGACCCGTTCTCGGCCGAGGACGCCATCCCTGCCTACGGCCGCTACACGGCGGCCCTAAAAGAGCAGGTGCAGCCGCTGGCCGGTGACGACGTTGACCTACTCGTACGTCTGACCCTCGCCGCCTACAACGCCGGTCCCGGTGCTGTGCAGGCAGCCAAGGGCATTCCGGCGTTCACGGAGACCCAGCAGTACGTCGAGAAGATCCTTTCGTCCGGACAGGGCGAGGTTTCCGCCGACTGCACGGCACCAGCGGGCACTGTCGCATGGAACGGTGACCTCGGCGATGGCGAGTGGACCAACCCACTACCGGGTGGTGTTTTCACCTCCGGCTACGGACACCGAAATATCCCGGGCCTGCCCGCGTGGGCGCAGGACCACGTCGGGGTAGACCTCGCGACCCCGGGCGCCGGAACCGGCACTGGCGGCCCGGTAATCGCACCGACTGACCTGCGGATCACCGGTTTCAACGACAAGGACGGGTGTGTGATCGCCAAGGAGGACGGCGACGATCCCGATTTCGGGTTCGCGTTCTGCCACCTCAACGCCTACAGCGTGGCTGTGGGGGACAGATTGAAGCGCGGCGACGTCGTCGGCACCGAAGGCAACAAGGCCGGTCTCGGGCTGGTCGCCACGCACCTACACTTCGAGATTTACAAGCCGGAAGCACCGGAGGTCGTCTACCCGTACCAAGGCTGGAACCTCGACCCAGAGCCGATTCTGAAAGAGAAAGGAGCGTGGGTACGATGACCCGTCGCTCACACACCTACCCGTACCGGGCCACCGCTCTCGCGGTCTCGATGATCGCCCTGACCAGCTGCGCTGCTGACGCACCCGCATCGGAAGATGCAACCCCAAGTTCCGCGCCGACCACCGTCTATGGGGGCTCCTACATTTCGCTCCCTGCCGATGAGGTTCTGGGCGGGAACACGTTCGCCTCCCCGGAGGATGCCGACCGTTCCGACGTCGACTCGACCGCCCGCGTGGCGGCGCTGATGCTGCACTCGTGGGATACGGCGGTGGATCGCACGGAGACGGCGGCCGCGGTGCGCGCCATACCCCTGATGAGTGCGGAGTGGGCGGCGAACCAGGTGGAGCCTGAGCGCAACGCGAGCAACGGCGAATGGCTGGAACCAGCCGAACACGGTGCTTACAGCGTTCCCCGCGCAGTTCCCGCGATCGGTGACGCTGCGCAGGACGTCGCCCCGGACAAGGCCATTCGGGTCCTCGACGTGACGTGGCGCTGGGTCGCTCGCGACGAGACGCCGCTAACGAGCGGCGGTCACCGGCAGGTAACCGTCTACCTCGAGAAGACAGAGGACCAATGGGACGTCGTCGGACACCAGACCCGTGACATGACCGCCTCAATCACCGGGGAGGGCAAGTGACTCCTGCAGTACATTCCTGGCCTGTCATCCGCCTCATGATCGGCGAGGGCCAAATCGTCGCGGACGCGAACGGCGACGTCTTGACCTACCCGGTGCTCGACGAGGCGTCCGTAGCCGACGTCGCAGCCGACGCAGCCGCGGAAGCGTGCCGACGTCTGGGCCTTACTGTCTGCCGAGTGCAGGGCCACACCGACGACGGCGAGGTCTACGAAATGATCGTCGACGCCGAACTGGGCACCCTCGAAGAACGAGAGGACACCACCCCCGTCGGCGGCGGCACAGGTACGGGCACTGCGCGTACCGGATCGAAGGCTGCACGCCCCCGCACTTCTGCACGCCGGAAGGCTGTGCTGTGGGGGAGCGCAGGCGTCCTGGCGGTCACAGTCGGGTTCAGCGCCTTCTACACACTGCAGGACAACACGGCCGAGCCTGTGGCGACCGTCTACACGCCGCCTCCCGCGCAGCTGCCGGTTCCGGCTCCTGCCGGGTGGGACACCTACGGTGACTGGACGACGTCGATGACCGGCTCGACCGTTCGGGCGATCCTGGATTCCTCCGGCCAGCCCGTGAGCGTGGACGGCTCGAAGCTAATCGGCCATGACCCTCGGACGGGCGTGGAGCGATGGACGCGCACCGCACCGTTCACGGTCGAGCAGCTCGCCTTGTTCACCCTCGACGGACAGTCCAGGGTCGCAGCCGCAGCCGCCCGCGAGCTGGTCCTGTTCGGCGACGGAGCAGACCCGATCCGCGTCGACGTTCCAAAAGACGGAACGATCGTCCTGGGCGGCGGTACAGCTCCTCGGGTGGACCTGCCGAACAAGCGGACCCTGATCGTCGCAGCCGACGGCAGTACGGCGGCGCGGGTGGTCCCGGCGTCCGCGGAACCCATAGAAGCCCTCGGCGATGATCTGGTGGCGGCCGACTCGCGCTCCGGACGGATTTGGCGTGTCACGCAGGACTCGGCAGCCCTCCCAGCCCCGGCGAAGCTGCTTGCACCGTCAGCCGGAGCGGAACTGGTCACGGTCCTTGGATCCGTGAACGGGACGGTCGTCGCGGCATGGAAGACCGACGACACCACCACCATCGGCTTCTATGCCCTCGGGGACACCACCGACGCGACGGAAGCGACGCAGGTGGGCATCGTCGACGTCGAAGGAACCGACGTCGCCACCTCCGGTATTCAGGTGGACCGGGAGAACGGCCTGCTAATGGCCGGCACCATCCTGGTCGACGTCGACGCGAAGCAGGCCCACCGCCTGCCCGGAGCCGGGAAGCTCGCCGCCGGCTACGCCTGGGTGACCACCAACACCGAGCAGCTGCGCATCAACGCGCAGGGCGTCACCGAGACCACAACCGATGCGGCCCGTGCGGCGATCCCCGACGTCATCACCGACAACGGCAAGGCAATCACCCGGGCCGAAGGATCCTCCACCGGCCTGCTGTATGCGCTGACACAGGTCGCACCCCGACCCACCGCAACACCGAGCCAGTCCCCTAACCCGTCTTCTACTGCGACTTCTACTCCGAGCCCCACCTCGACCGTTTTCCCGAAGGAGAACCCCTGATGAGAATGACCGCTGTCATCGACCCGGCCGGCACCCTCGAGCTTGACCTGGGAGGCGAGAAAACCACCTCCCCATACCCCTCGGTCATGGACGCCCGCCGCTCCGTCATGAGTACCGCAACTGACCTCGCGGCCGAGACGAGCACCGCAACCGAACTGCACATCGAGGACCCGTCCGGCTCCCGCACGATCCTCGTCCAGACCGACGGCGTCATTGTCGAGCAGGCCGTCGATAGTGAACCGACGGAAAGCGGCCCAGTACAGCCCGCCGCCGCAGTCGAGCCTGCGGCGTCCCCGATCACGCCAGCTGTGCCGACCGTGCCGGAGGCAGCGGCGGAAGCAGCAGCGCCCGTCGCCGCTCCTGTTCCCACTTCCGTTGAGGATCCTGTGGCCACGGAAGCGACGGCACCGGAAACCGTCGCTCCATCAGCTGTCGTACCGGCAGTCGTACCGGCAAAGACGGTGGATCCGCTGCCCACCCGCAGGACGGCGATGCCGTCGTTCGTCGACCGGCCGGACGCCGATTCACCGGCACAGGTCGGGGTACGTGGTCTGCTGAATCAGTTCGGGTTGAAGCTCGCACCGTCACCGGTGGAGCTGGAGCAGCGCCGGGACGAGAAGACCGTCTCTCAGCACTGGGCCGGTCCCCGCACGATCACGGTTCTGAACCCCAAGGGCGGGGCGGGCAAGACGCCGACGGTGATCTGCCTGTCCGCTGTGTTCGCCCGCCTCGGCGGTTCCGGTGTCCTTGCGTGGGACAACAACAACTCGCTTGGCTCCCTAGGTTGGCGGACTTTCGATGCCGGCCACGAGGCGACGGTGGTCGACCTCCTCAAGCAGACGGACTACTTCATGACCGCCGGCGCACGGGCCGGGGATTTGGCGTCCTACGTCCACCACCAGCCCTCGGACCAGTACGACGTGCTGAGAAGCGATGACCGGTCGGCTGCGAAGAAGCGGCACGAGGTCACCGGCGACGAGGTCCACCGCCTCTACTCGGTGGCCGCGAAGTATTACCGGCTGATCCTCATGGATTCGGGCAACACCGAACGCGGGGACAACTGGGAAGCCATGATTGGGCACTCCGACCAGGTCGTCATCCCGGTCAAGTCCGTCGATGACGCCGCCGAAGGCGCGTCCCGGGTGTTGAGCGCCCTGCGGGCAGGCAACGAGCACGCGCAGTCGCTGGCGGACCACGCCGTGGTGATCGTCCTGGGCTGCACCCCATCGCACGGTCCGGCGAAGCTGAATGAGCTGGCGGAGTCATTCCGCCCCTTCGTGAAGTCGGTCGTCACGGTGCCCTACGATCCATCACTGATCGAGGGCCGGATCCGGTTCTCCTCGATGCTCCCGCAGACCCGCCGCGCATGGCTCCGAGCCGCCGCGCAGATCGCGGAGGGACTGTGACCGTGACCCCGCAGCGCAATCCGTTCGTCCACGAGCCGGAGGTCGAGCCGCAAGAAGACCCGATCGACGATGACCCGATCCTCGGGCAACGCGAGTCACTCAGGGGCCCGAAGAACATTCAGCAGACCCTCGCCGCAGAGCCTGTCGAGGAAGAGGAACCAGCGGCCCCTGTCGCGGTGACCAACGCGACACTGTGGCTGGTCGGTGCGTCCGGTGGCGTCGGCACCAGCACCCTCGCGGGTCTGTGCTCCGAGAACGTCGTCGATGAATCCGAGCGGAAGCCGACCTGGGCAGGCCGGGCCCTGTTGGTCTGCTCCACCAGTGCATCCTCCCTCGAGGCCGCGCAGCAGCTGGCGCGTAAGTCCGCTTCGGGGCAGCTGCCCTACGAACTGGTCGGCCTCGTGATCGTCCACGACCGACCCAAGAACCGGCTGACGAAGCCGACCCTGGACTTCGCGCGCGGGGTCGCGCGGATGTTCCCGGTTGCCATGACGGCACCGTATGAACCCTCGTGGCGCGAGGTTGGCGTCACCCCACAAGCTTCCGGGACACGGCTGAAAAGCGTGCTCCGGAAAATCGAAAAGATCGCCCGCTCCGGGCACTGAGAAAGGGAACTCCCATGTTCGGAAACACTCTGGCAGCACACACCCTGACCACCATCAACGCGCTCACTCCGGTTCGTGAAGGATCGCTCTCGGCTCAGACCTTCACCCCGACGCAGCCTCCCGGCACCGAGGGCCTGACGCAGGTTATCGGCTGGGTCCTGTGGGGCGCGGGCCTGGTCCTGTTCGTGTTCTTCATATTCGGTCTCGTCTCCGCCGGTAGGAACCGCCGGCAGGGCAACGAGATCGAGGCACCGATCTGGCCTATGGTCGCTGCCTGCCTGCTGGGCGCTTCGGGTGCAGTGTGGACTGCAATCACCTGAGCGAGAACGCCCACCCATTTGATCGAGAGAAGGACACACGATGAGCACACAGGACACCACACAGGGACCGAAGGCCCGCCCGAAGTGGTTTGGCGCCGCCCTAATGCTGCTGGCCCTGGTGCTGGTCGGCCTCCTCGCGTGGGGTTTGCGGGTATTCCTCTTCCCCAACAATGACGAACCGGCAGCAGAGCCCACTACCTCTGCTTCGCAGACAGCGCCATCGTCTGCCTCGGCGTCCGCGTCCGCAGGACCTGTCGTGGACGCGGACGCCGCGTGGGACTGCCAGTCGGACCTCAACAACGACGACGTATCTGTCGCTGACAGTGCTCCCACCGTCGAGGAATGGGTAGCCGGCGGATACAACGTCATCCCGTTCTCGGAATTCGGCGGCTGCCAGAAGCAGCCCTCCGGACTGAGGGTCGGGTACGCGCACACTGAGACCGGATCGCTCATGGCCGCAGCCACCTACTCCGTCGCACTCGATCCTTCCGTCAGTGATGAAGCGGCGCAGGACCTCGAAGTGGCGATAGCGGAAGGATCTAACCGGATCCTCCTGGGAGAGCGAGCACAGCGCATCCGGGACGGACTCGAGCAGAGCGATGACACCTCTGCCATAACCCGCCTGACCCTGCTGGGTTATATCCAGAACAGCTACACCGACGAGGCAGCGTCCTACCGGCTGATCTATTCAGCACCTGATGCCTCCGGTCTGGAACAGACACTCATCGCTCAGGTCGATCTGGTGTGGGAGGACGGGGACTGGAAGCTCGACCCAGCCTCCGGCACCGAATTGGTAACCGGCAGTCGCTATCAAGGCCAGCCGTACGTCCAGTGGGGACCCAGGGAGTGATTGGTTGGGCTGGAGACCTCCTGGAAGGTGTTGCAGGTAGCGCGATTCAGAAGCTGATCCAGTTCCTTGCGAGCTGGCTGGTGCAGGTTCTGACGGAGATGATCAACTTCGTCGGTACGTGGTGGTTGAGAATCGGTGCACCGGATATGGGTGCGGGATCCGCGACCGACCGTATCCAGCAGTCGACGCTGGTTTTTGTCGGCATGGCCGGTGTCATCGGGACAGCGTTCGCGCTCATCAAGCTTGCCCGGGACCAGGACCGTGCCTCGACCGAGAATCTGATCATGGGCATGGTGCGGACCGTCCTCACTACGGCGCTGGCCGTTCCGATGGTGGGCCTGCTGTTCGGGGTCACCGACGTCCTCGCACCGTGGCTGGTAACCACGATTTCGGGCTCCGCGCAGGAGGACGGGCTCGGGTCCGCGATGGGCCTGGATGCTATCGCGGGAACCACGATGACCATGCAGCTCGCCGGCATCGTCCTGTTCGTCGTGCCGCTGGCCCTGCTCGGGGCGATCATCAATGCGGTCATCGTCATCTTCTCTTACGGTGCGGCGATCGCCCTGTGCGGGATCCTGCCGATCTTCGCAGCCGCATCGCAGACCGAGCGCGGCCGGAAGTCCTTCGACAAGGCTGTGGGTTGGCTGGCAGCCGTCGTCCTCTTCAAGCCTGCCGCAGCGATCCTGTACGGGGCGGGACTCGCGCTCCTGAAAGGCATCAACGGCAGCGCGGACAACGAGCTCGGGAACACCGCGATCGGCCTGATCACCGGCCTCGTCATCATCAGCAGCGCCTGCATCGCGATGCCGGCCCTGGCGAAGGTTCTCGTCCCTGCCGTCAGCGCAGGACCGCAGGGCATGGGAGCCTCCGGCCTGGCCATGGTCGGCGGCGCCGTCGCCCTCGGAGCAATCACCGGAGGCGTGGGTGCGGCCGCTGGTGCAGCGGCCGCAGGTGGCGGTGGGAGCGCCGCAGCAATCACCGGTGGAGGGGCCGCAGCGACGNGAAGCGGCCGCAACGGGTGGAGGGGCCGCAGCAACTGGCGCAGCCTCAGCGGCGGAAGCTTCTGGCACCGCCGGTACAGGGGCAGCAGGGGCAGCAGGAGGATCCAGCAGCAGTGCGGTCCCAGCAAGTGGAGGTGGAAGCGGCGCGACCGGCGCCGCGACG
>NZ_ASZW01000258.1:0-16559 GCF_000468215.1 Arthrobacter sp. CAL618
TGGCACCGGCCCGTCCGGGGCAGAGGAGGGGCCGGAGCAGCCCACCGCGCCGGCATCGGACTCAGGTGGAGGGGCATCTGGAGGAAGTGATGGAAGCCCCGGTGGAGGTTCTGGTGGTCCTTCAGGCGCAGCGCAGCGGCTGGAACGATCCGGGGCAGAGACGTCCCCGGGCGGTGATTCCGGTACTGGTGCAGGCGGTGCCGGCAACGGTGCCGGTGGTGCTGGCGGAAACAGCGGGCCCGGTTCGAACGGACCAACGGGTGCACAACCTCAGGCGGAACGGACCGGCGCACCTTCGGAAGCACCATCCGGTGCAGGCGATGGCAGCTCGTCAGCTGGAGGACCAAGTGGGGCAGAGCCCGCAACATCAGGTGACAAGGCTCCGACGGAGGCATCTGGGGCCTCGCCCGCGACCTCGCCGACGGCTGAGGGCTTCCGGGCTGGTGCGCCCTCCGGGGCGGATAAGTCCCCCCAAAGCCAGCAACGCCTCGAGTACGCACTACGGGAAACAGCAAGAGACATGGAACGCGCAGTGGAAAGTGGGGATGACCAGTGAGTACCGAACAGACAATCGTCCGGCAGTACGGCAACATCGCAGAAGACCGGACGGCAGGTCTGATGGGGTTCTCGATGGCCTCGACCGTCGTCCTGGGCACGGGAGCGGTCGGGGTGTTCATCGCCATCATGGCCTCGCAAATTTGGGTGGCCGTCGGCATCGCCCTGGCCGCGTTCATCGCAGCCACCATCCTTGGCTCCAAGGACCGTCACGGCCGGTCGAAGCCTGAGCGCTGGCTTGCGCGCAGCATGCACTCCAAAGCCAAGAAGGCGGGGAAGACGGTCTACAAGTCCGGGCCCGTTTCGCAGATCCCGGACGGTTCATTCCGCGCTCCGGGCCTGCTGGCCGCAACGGAGCTGATCGACTTCCAGGACCTTTTCGGCAACGAGGGTGTCATGCTGTGGCACCCGAAACTGAAGACCGGCACCGTATTCTTCTCCACCAACTCCTCCGGGCTGGGCCTGCTGGATCAGGACCGCGTGAACCGGCTCGTCGGCTCGTGGGCCGCGTTCCAGCGCGACGCTGGCTCCAACGCCCGGGTCGAGCAGATTTCCGTGACGACGCAGTCGACCACCGATCCGGGCGAACGCCTGCCTGACGCTATCGCGGTGGCCCGGCAACAGGCCGGATCCCACGAAGTCCCCGATTTCGCCCGCATGGTCATGGACGACGTCGTGAACAACCTCAACCACAACGTGCCCAAACTCGAGCAGTGGGTGGCCCTGACATTCAGCGGCAAAGCCCACGACAGCGACCGTGTACCGGAACGCTCGGCCGAGGAACTGGTGGCCGATGTGAAGTCCCTCCTGCAGGGGTTCAAGGAAGAACTCGAGGACGTCGGCGCGGGCAGCGTGTCCCTGATGCGGGCCGCTGACCTCACCGACCAGACCTACGTCGCTTTCAACCCACGCGCCGCAGCCGCCGTCGAACGCGCCCGTCTTTCCGGTGACGGGACCGGCCTGGGCTGGAACGAGGTCGGCCCCTCAGCCGCCCGGACCATCGGATACCCCGGCAGGTATGACCACGCCGGGGTGACGAGCAAGTCATGGCAGATGTTCCGGCCGCCGGCCGGGACGTTCCGCGAGAACGCACTGGTGGCCCTGCTGGGTCCCGACGCGAGCATGCTCCAGAAGCGCGTGACAGTGTTCTACCGCCCACAGCCGCCGGAGAAGTCCGCGCAGCAGGTCGCGCAGGCACTCACCAATGCGCAGTTCGCCACGAACCAGAAGGGCCGACGCCCCACCAGCTCGCAGATCATCGCCCTCGAAAAGGCACGCAAGGCAGAGCGGGAGCAGGCCGAGGGCGCTGCACTGGTGCGCTTCGCCATCGGAGTCACCGCGACGGTCGAAAGCCCGGAACAGTTGCCGCAGGTCGAGGCGATGATCATGCGTAACGCGGCGACCGGCATCCAGATCCGCATGCGGTCCTGTGACTACAACGACGACGCCGCGTTCTCCTTCAACCTTGGGCTGGGGCTCGTCCCCGAGCGCCTGGCCACCATCTCCTCCGACGTCAGGAAGGCCCTCTAATGTCCGCGTTTGATCAGCTCGTCGATAAGGTCATGGACCGATTCCTGGGACGGTCCGAGGCCGCGGCCGCCGTTACAGCCTCGGCGTTCCCGCAGCTCACGGAGAAGGGCATGCGGGTCCGCGATGGCGGGATGGTGACGTGGGTAGAACCTCCGCCGGAGTTCACGGCCACCTCTAACCAGACCGCGGGCCTGTGGCCGTTCTGCGTCGGTACATCCTCGCCGCTGGTTGGCGCGGTTCTGGGTCGGAACCTCCTCAACGGCTCCGTGGTGTGCGGGGATCCGATCAGCTTGTTCCTGCACGGCATCATCTCCTCCCCGTCCGGGTTCATCCTCGGTCTGAACGGGCGCGGGAAATCTTCGGTCGCCGTCCGCATGGCGTTGGCGCTGATCGACCAGGGGTTCCTGATCCTCGTGGCAGGGGACCTCAAGCCCGACTTCGCCGGCGTCGTCCTGGAAACCAACGGGCAGGTCGTGCAGGTCGCCCCCGGTGTCGGAGCTATCAACCCGCTCGACGCCGGTCCGCTCTGGCGGGAACTTGAACGCCTGCCCGCCCCGATGCAGCGGCAGATGCGCGCCGAGATCCACGCCCGACGCCTAATGACCCTCACCGGGCTCATCGAACTGGTGTTCAAGGAACCGTTGGATGCGAAGAAGCAGGAACAGACGGTGCTGTCCATGGCGATCGCCATGGCCGCGGAGAAAGCGGAAGCTGAGGACCAGCAGCCGCTGGTCGGCGACGTCGTCGCCGCCATCAAGTCCGCGCCGCAGCAGATCCAGTCGGCGTTGCTCATCGAGGAGTCCACGGAGTACCTGCCGCAGGTCAAGAATCTCCTGGCGGGACTGAACGCCCTCGGCGAGCACGGTCCGTTCGGGGACGTGTTCTGCCAGCAGACCACGAAGGAAATGAAGATCGACACCTCCGTGGACTTCGATATTTCCCTCATCGACGAGTCCCAGCTGACGCTCCGCGCCGCGGTGCAGACGGTGTGCTGGTCCTACGGGCAGGCCGGCATCTCGGCCGCGAAGACCCTCGCCGATGCTGGGCTCATGGAGGAACGCCATCACCTGATGATCATGGACGAGCTGTGGCAGTCCTTGCGCGCCAGTGAGCTGCTGGTCCACCAGATCGACTCGATCACGCGCCTGAACCGGACCAAGGGCTTGGGTCAGCTGATGATCACGCACTCCATGAAGGACCTGCAGCTGTCCACCGACGAGTTGACGAAGATCGCCACCGGCTTCGTGGAACGCTCCAGCGTAAAGATCCTCGGCGGACTCGCGCAGAACGAGATGGACCTGCTGGAAACCGTGTTCCCCGTCTCCGAGCGGGAGAAAGCGATGCTGGTCGGCTGGTCGGCCGAAGGGTCGATGAACCCTAACACCAATCAGGTTTCACCTCCTCCCGGACGTGGCCGGTTCATGCTGAAAACTGGGTCCGAACCCGGTGTGCCGTTCCGGGTGAACCTCACCGCCGGCGAACTCAGGGCCCACAACACGAACCAGGCGTGGGCTGCTGCGCAGGCGAAGGTGAACCGATGAAGAACGAGGAGAACGGCCCAGTCATCGCGTTCTCGAGCGTCGTCCTGGCCGCGTTCGTCGCCGTCGCCCTGATTCACCTCGGGGAAGCCTTCACACCGGTTCCCACCGACCTGTCATGGAACCCGATCACTCTCGCGGTGGGACTGGCTACCGGGGATCCGTGGCCGGTGGCCGCGAGCTGGTTGCTCGGCGTGGAAGCGGTCGTGGTCATTGCTGCCTTCGCGTGGTGGAGCACCCGCCCGGTGTCGAGGACCGCGGAGGCGTCGCGGCGCATGAGTCCTGGCCGGAAGATGCGTCCGGCGATGCTCGATGCCCGCCTCACTGAAGCGGCCCGCCTACACCCTGAGGCGAAGGGCATCGGCCCGGGCCTGACGATCGGGTACGCAGGGGAGACCGGCACCAAGGCAGTTATCCAGGGCTGGCGTGAGTGCTCGACCCATGTCTGGGGTACAGGGAGGGGCAAGACGACGACACAGGTCGTCCGTCACGCCACCGAAGCCCCCGGCCCGTACATGATGACCAGCAACAAGGTCGACGGCGTGGCTGAGGTCCTGGCCGCCCGCTCCGATACCGGAACAGTGTGGCTGTTCGATCCGCAGCGGATCTGGCGCGACAGCCACCGGCCCGCGATGATCTTCAACCCGCTCACCGTCGTCACCGATACCGTGAGCGCAGGCGAGGTCGCATCGATCTTCGAAACCTCGTCCGCGCCGAACGCCGGTCAGGGCAAGGGAGATGCCCAGTTCGACTCGCAAGGGCGTGACTTCCTGTCCTGGTGCCTGCTCGCGGCCGCGAAGAACGGCCAGACGATGAAGGAGGTCCTGCGATGGGCAGCCTCAGCGGACTTCATGGAACCAGCCGAACTCCTGGAACGCGCCGGCCACGCAGGCCCTGCGTCGGCGTTGAAGGGCATGAGCGCCCAGCCGGAGGATACCCGCGGGTCCGTGGCAGCCAGCGCGCAGCGCATGGCTTCCGCCCTCGTGCACGACGAGCTGGTCGCGTGGTCGACGCCGACCCCCGGCGTTCCGGTATTCGACCCGGTCAGCTTCGTCACCAGCAAAGACACCTTGATCCTGCTCTCACAGGACGCCGCCGGCTCCGGTGCCGCGTTCGTCTCCACCCTTGTCTACGCCGTGTTCACCGTAGCCCAGCACACAGCCCGGCGGGCGGGTGGCCGCCTGCAGGTACCCCTTGTCGCTGATCTGGACGAGGTCGGGAACGTCGTCAAGCTCAAGCAGCTGCCTGAGTGGTATTCGTTCTTCGGGTCCATGGGAATCGTCGTCAGCGCGTACTTTCAGACCCGCGGGCAGGGCGTGGCCATGCTTGAACGCACCGGCTGGGACACCCTGTGGTCCGCAGCCGCGATCAAGGTCTACGGTGGAGGGTCCGACGACACACAGTTCCTCGAATCCTTATCCAAGACCATCGGCCAGTACGACGCGAAAATCCGCAACTCCTCCACCTCGAGGAACGGGTCATCCCGTTCGGTGCAGATTCAGCGGCGCGACATCATGTCCGTCTCCCAGCTCTCCGAGCTTCCGGCTAACCGCGCGTGGGTGAAGACCTCCAACGGGGGAGGGACGATCGTGCGTACCGTGCCCTGGTTCCGGGACAAGACCATCAGCGCGCGTATCGGCTCCACGGTCGAACGTATCAAGACAGGCACAAGAGGACACCTCTCATGACCGCACCCCATGACGATGATGTAGCCGATGCTGCCGCCGGTATCGACCCTAACGGTCAGGGCGGGGGAGAGGACTTCGCGTTCACTTCGGAAGAGTTGGTGGATTGGGTAGAGGGCCTTGCAGCGATGCTGGAGTCAGTGGACCGATCGCAGAACCAGCACTGGTGTTCCCAGTGGTGGAATCACCCCGAGGCCGTCGACAGGTTCCGAGCCCTCTATGAACAATGGCTTGAAGCCCAGGCCAGCGGTGGGATGTCCTCGTGGTGGATTGATCACTTCGACCGCCACGCTACTGTTCTTTTCACCAAGCGAGGCCCATTCGGTGAGTGCGGGACTACGCACGCGGAGAAGACGGCTCGTCGCATCCTTGCTACAGAGCAGCCACCGCCCGATTGGGCGTGGTGACCTTCGGCTGGGATGCTGCGCGGGTAGCTCGTAGGCCGGTGAATCGTATTCGAGTCCGTAGGTGGACGGGTGGTCTGACATTTCGGGTCCTGGATGGAACGTGGAGATCCCGGACCCGACGAACAGCGAGATGATGGCGCTGAGAAACAGCACATAGAAGATGCGAACCAGGATGTTATTCATGCCCGCAACCATGCGTAGACGGGGGTCGGTGTGGGGGACCGGTGTGTCCGCACATGGGAGATGACACGCTCGATGCGCATCCAGGCTGGCCCTGCACATCCAGGCTAGTCGGGTGGCTCGCCGTACAGGCACAGAACAGGCATATTGTAGGCACACCTCTGGCATCGAGCGGGCAGCGCTGGTAATGTGGGGCCCTAGGAAGGAGCGGTTATGTCACTCGCACCAGGCGGACCCCGCCACAGGACTGATTCAGTCATGATCGACACCGCGGACATCGTCCGTGAGCTCAACGATCTACTGACCCCGCGGATCGTCGCCGGAATGGCTGGCAAAAAGGATCCCGGGCAGGCTCGCAAGTGGGCCAACGGATCACTGGCTGTGCCACCGCCCGAGCAGGAACGCCTCCGGTTTGCCTATGACTTATTGAAGCAGATCGAGTCGGCCCATCGGCGAAGCGTTGCCCAAGCGTGGGCGATCACCGTCAATCCGAGGCTGGGCTACACCACGCCCGTCAGGGCCATCCGCGAAGAACGGTTCAATGAAGCCGCAGCGGCCATGCGAGCACTTCTTGAGGAAGCCTACGACGGTTGATCACGCGCACATGCGCAGTGACCGGGATGGCCTTGCTGGAGCGGCCGGTCAATATGTATCGGGTTTCACAGGTCAGGCTTGACCGCGGACCCTTGAACCCGCGGCCGCGGCCGGACACACCAGCCGTGTTCCGGACAGAATGGAACCGCTTCGATACCCCAGGGCTGACGATTTATGGTGCCGAGAAGCGGGTCACTGCCTTCGTGGAGTCGCTGGCCTACAAGGCGCCGTCGGCCAATGATTTCGCTGGCCTGCATGAGGAGGCAAAGTTCCTGGGCGTGGAGTTGCATGTCCTGCTTCAGGAACTGCGCGACGCCGGCGTGCCCGTGGAGGGTGTCGATGCGGACTGGCGGTCCGAGCGCGCCATGTACGAACTACAGTACGGGACAGCGACCTGGGTGGACCTGGCCAACATGGATACGCTCATGGCTATCCGGGCGTCCGGCATCTCCGGTGCACCCAAAATGACCATCTCTGACCTCACCGGTGATGACCGGGAGGTGACCACGCGCATTGCCAGCTGGATCCGCGACCAGAAGCTCGACACCGGCGGGTCAACTCAGGGCTTGCGTTACCCGTCAAAGTTCGGCGTTTCCGAGGGCAATCACTGCTGGGCGGTGTTCATGGACAAGCCCAATACTGGCTGCAGTCCTATCAAGAAAAACTTCGCGGCTGACGACCCGGATCTGCTGCACGCCATCAGGATCACAGGCGTGTTAGTTCCCTGAAAAACCCCTTCTGACTAGGCGTTTCTTTTGAGCCGATAATTGATCTTTCGTCGCTCTGGGGGAGTTGGCGGCCAGCCTTGCTCCGCCCGCACAGGAGGCGGGGTATGGGGGTGGCTAGTCGTCGTTGACTTCATCCAGGACTGCACGCGCGGCCGCCGCGTCGTGAAGGTCCGGCAGGTACTTCTCCTGCTCTTCGATCCTGCGCCGGTAAAAGTCGTAGGCGGCCTGCTTCGTGATCCCAAGTGCTTCGCCGACTTGGGACCACGTCGCACCGGCCTCGCGGGCGGACTTGATGACGTACCAGCGCCTGCCCGTGAGCAGCTCCACGGCCTTCGCATTCGCGCGCAGCGCCTCGAGTGCTGCGACTTCCCTTACTTCCGCAAGGAACTGTGCTGCGGCCATCCGCGCTTGGTCGCTGCCCGTCGCAGAAGCTCCGCGCCAGGTCTCACCGCGATTGAAGTTTTCCCAGACCGTGAGTAACTCGTGGACATCACCGCTATGGAGTGCTTGCTCGATCGATCCCGAATCACCTTCCATGGAGTCAAGCTAGCTTGACGGTGCATGGGGTGGTGGTCAAGGAAGGGCGGGCGCCTCCGGCTCTGTCCCGGGAAATGCGTCCCCGGCCTTGTGCGCTGGCGTAAGACTAGAGCGGAATCCCAGTTTCATTGACAGTGGCTCATGATGCTCTCAGATCCCACCCTGACAGACGGAGGGAGAAGAAAAAGGGCTGGGGGACATTGGAAGAGTCCAAATGACCCGATGAATCTGGACTTGGGGAGGTTGGCTGGGGCAACGGGTGGCTATGTCACCTGTTGTGGCTGGGTCGCGGGGTGGGATAACAAGGGGAATCCTCCCATGTCGGGCGTTTTTGGCGTCAGTTTTGGGTGTGGCCTATTTCGACAGCCTCCTTTGCCGCAAAGACGTCGAACCGGCCGAACGGGGTGGCGGCCTTATGAGGAGCAAACCGTGCATGCCAGCGCTTTGCCCAACCAGCTATTAACAGTCAGGCGTCCATGTCAGTCGCTGACTTTGGCTTCTTGGAGGCTCCGAAGAGCATTTGCTCCTGCGCGACGGATGTGGGCTTCGTAGCGCTCTGCCGCTAAGTTACCGTCTCCCGCTTCGATGGCCGCGACAATGCTGCGCAGCTCGTCTGCAGCTGAGCTATGTCCCTCTGTTGACATCGCCGTTCCCCGGAGCACACGCAGTCGCGCCTGAATGGTTTCTGTTAACTGCTGCAGGACAGTGGTTCCGGCGCCTTCGAGGAGAACGTCGTAAAAGACGTCTTTGGCGGCCAGAATTGTGGATGCTTCGACGTGGAGTCCGGCTGTCTCTGCGAACGCCTCGGCTGCTGCGCTCAGCCGAATGATTTGTGACTTGGTAGCCCTCTCGGCGAAGCGCCGGACCACTAGGGACTCCAAAGCAGCACGAGCCTCATACAAGTCGTGGGCTTCATCTGGAGTAGGGGCGGCAACGATGGCTCCTTTTTGGGGTACAACCGTCACTAGGCCCTCAGAGGTGAGTTCCCGCAGTGCTTCCCGGACGGTGGTCCGTGAAACTCCGAGCTGTTCAATAAGCTCTCGTTCAACAAGCCGTTGCCCCGGTTTAAGGCGAAAGTCCAGAATGGCCTCGCGAAGAGCGGAAATGACCTGCTCCCGCAAAGGGGCAGCGATCCGACCTACGGGGCTAGAGACCCAAGCCGCGGACAGTGAGTTGGTTGTTGTCGACATGAGTCCCTTGGCGGTAGATGAAATGATTCTCTGTCATACAATTTAGCACTCTGCGGTCCGGAAAGTGCTTATCGCCAACGTGAGCCTTTAGAAGCCGGCAGCCTGACGTGGGGAGTAGCAAGCCTCCAGGCTCGACAGTTCCTCCGGTTCGAGGTCAATTTGAAGCGCGGCCAGGGCGTCGTCTATGTGTTTTTCTCTCTTTGCGCCGATGATCGGAGCGGTAATGCCGGGCCGCTGGGCAACCCAGGCGAGAGCTATCTGGGCCATGGGCACACCGCGGGCTTCGGCGACCCGTGATACGGAGTCGACGATGTCGCCGTCGCTGGACTGGTACAAGGACTTGGCGACTTCGTCAGTTTCTTGCCTGTCCGTACTGTCTTCCCATTTGCGGGTGAGCCTTCCACGGGCCATGGGGCTCCATGGAATGACGCCAACACCTAGGTCTTGGCACAGCGGCAGCATCTCCCGTTCCTCTTCCCGATTGAGGAGGTTGTATTGGTTCTGCATGCTTATGAACGGGGTCCAGTTGTTTGCTCTGGCGGTGTATTGGGCCTTGGAGAACTGCCATGCCCACATGGAGGAGGCTCCGAGGTACCGGACTTTGCCGGCCTTCACTACGTCGTGGAGGGCCTCAAGGGTTTCCTCGATCGGGGTGTTGGGGTCCCACCGGTGGATCTGGTAAAGGTCGATATATTCGGTTCCCAGGCGTTTTAGGCTGGCGTCCAGTTCCTGAAATATTGCTTTGCGGGACAGCCCCGCTGTGTTGGGTCCTTGGCGCATCCCTTGGAAGACCTTTGTGGCGAGCACGATGTCATCCCTTCGGGCGTAGTCGGCCAGCGCCCGGCCCACGATTTCCTCGCTGCTGCCGTTTGAATATGTGTTGGCGGTGTCGTAGAAATTGATTCCGGCTTCCAGGGCATGTTTGATGACAGGTCGGCTGGCTTCCTCGTTGAGCGTCCACGGGTGAGTGCCGCGTGCCGGTTCGCCGTATGTCATGCAGCCGAGAATCAGTCTCGAGACATCGAGGCCGGTTGACCCGAGTTTTACGTATTCCATGTTTGTGTGACCTCTGGATTCGTGATTTTTTGGCGCTGGTGTGTGCCAAATTGAAAGCCTGTTAGAAGGTGAGGACTCCGCTGAGGTCCCTCAGCTCGCCTGAGGCGTACATGGCCTCATTAATTTTCGAAAGCGGATATTCTGCAGTCACCAGAGGTCCGGCTTTGTACTGTCCTGTCTCTAATAAGTTCAGGCATAAGGGGATGTCCCGGCCCATGATACTTTGGCCATTTTGGCAGGCGAGGATCCGCCGGCCGTGGATCGCCAGCGCCAGTTGCGGCAGGTTTATGGAGGCCTCGTACTGCTGGACTCCTGTGAGCACGACTGTTCCGGCCCGTCGGGACATGAGCACGGCCTGTTGGACTGCAGATTCCGGCCCCGCGGCTTCCAGTACGACATCGGCCCCGCGGCCCTTGGTCAGGTTCCGGACCTGTTCAACAGGGTCAGATTTGGTCGGGTCCAGGACATGGGTTGCTCCCAGCTCCAAAGCCAACTCTCGCCGGACGGGAAGCATGTCCAAGCCGATGATCATTTCAGCCCCAGCCACCCGGGCGGCTTGGACCATCCACTGACCGACGTGTCCCAGACCCACTATGGCCACGGACTGCCCGGCCTTCACTTCCGCCACGTTGAAGACTGCTCCGTGCCCAGTGGTTATGCCGCAGCCGAGTAGGCTCAACTGTGCGTGGGGCAGGTCGCTCGTAAGGGGCCATATCTGATTTTGGTTGGCGAGCATGTATTCCGCGTAAGCCCCTACCCTGCCCGCGGCTTTGATGCGTGTGCCGTCTTCTCTTGTCGCCACGAGGGGTTCGGGCTGATCCAGCAGGGCACTGCACTGATCGGGTCTGCTGATCGCGCAATAAAAGCATTTCTTACACTCCGGCGTTCCCGCGACAACCACGAGATCCCCCTCCTTGACACCGGTGACGTCTGCTCCTGCTTTCTCTACGACGCCCACGGCTGTGTGCCCCAGAATCACCGGGGGCTTCTTATTGCGCATAGCCTTCCACCCAAGCCAGTCCGTAGAACAAAAGGGAGCAGCAGTTGTGCGGACGACCACTTCCTCGGCGGCGGGTGCCTGCAGATCGACCTGGTGTACGGGCATTGGGACGCCAAACTGTTCCAGTACCGCTGCCTGCATCCTCATTCTGAGGTATCTTCTCCTGTGCGCCCGCCACTACGGATTAGACGGGCCACATGACCGCGGAGATTGACAAACGTCGGGTTCTCCTTCGTTGAGATCTGATCTCTGGGCTCGGGCAGGTCCACCGTAATGTTTTCAACCAGGCGAGCAGGGGAGCTTGACAGAACCAACACGCGGTCCGCAAGGTAAACGCTTTCATCTATATCGTGAGTGACGAAGAGGATGGTTACGGAGTATCGCTGCCGGAGTGTCAGGACCAGGTCTTCGAGTTCAGCCCGAGTCTGTGCGTCTACAGAGGCAAACGGTTCGTCCATGAGCAGGAGTGAGGGTTTGTAGGCTAGGGCACGTGCGATGGCAACCCGCTGTTGCATGCCGCCGGAAAGCTGCCAGGGGTATCGGTCGCTGTAGCCTTCCAGGCCTACAGCCAGAAGACTTTCAGCAACTAGGGCCTTGCGTTCATCCGGCGAGCCGCTGGTCTTGTCCAACGGGAAGGCAACATTCTTTTCCACGGTAAGCCAGGGCAGCAGTGATCTGCTGTAGTCCTGGAACACCATTGCCATGCCTTCGGGTACGCCGGTTACTTTCTTTCCCGAGATTGCGACGGCGCCGCTCGTGGGCGTGAGTAGTCCCGACAACGTGCGGAGGAGTGTGGTTTTCCCGGCGCCGGAGGGTCCCACAATTGATACGAACTCTCCTGGGTATACGTTGAAGGAGAGCCCCTTGATGGCGGTGTGAGCGCCAGGCCCGGTGTCGTATTGGTGTGTGACGTTGTCGACGCTCAGGATCGGAAGATCAGACGCATCCGGCCCAGATGGGTACTGGGTGTTTGTATTTCGTGTGCCTTGATTATTCATGGAGTTGGATCTTTCAGCTGCGGGCCAGGCGGTGCCAGGCGAGGAGGCGATTCTCTACCACTTCGAGGATGGTGTTCAGGACAAGCCCCAGAACCGCCAGGAGCAGCATCCAGGACCACATATTGAGGATCTGAAATCGTCCCTGCGCCTGGATCAGCTGGAAGCCGATGCCGTTTGTGGCGAGCATGAATTCTGAGACGATGGCGAACATCAGCGCCCCGGTAAGGGCGATCCGCAACCCGGCGAAAATTTTCGGCATAGCTGCCGGCAGGATGATGCCGCTTAGCTGGCGGCGCCAAGGCAATCGGAAGGCCCGGCCCATAGCCAGCTGAGTGGGGTGGATTGACCCGACACCGTTGGCGGTGTTGATCAAAACAAACCAAGAGATTCCGTAGGCAATAAAGGCCACGCGCATGTTGTCACCTCCGCCTAGCAGCACGATGAACAGGGGAAGCGTGGCCGTGGCCGGGATCGAACGCAGGAACTCCACCACCGGGTCGGTGACGTCACGCAGTACACGCCGGAGACCGATCGCGACACCTATGACTATGCCGGCTATTGAACCGAGGGCGAAGCCGATTAGGACACGTCCGAGGGTTCCGAAAGTATCCTTGGTTACCGCAGGAGTCAGGAACAAGCTGGACGGTGGGCCACCAAAGAACAATTTTCCTGCGTTGGCGAAAATGCGTTGGGGCGTGGGGAAGAATGGCGAGGGCCGGAGGAGGGTAGCCACCTGCCACACTAAGAGCAATACGACCAGAAGTCCGAAAGAATAAGCCAGCCGTATACCCACACGCCGCAGCCGCCCCGCTGCAGGACTTGGTGCAGACGTGGCTGGCAGGGACTTGGTTGTGGATGTCATGTTCACGCTTCCTTGGTGGTGGTCTGCCAGGCGAACCAGCGCCGCTCGCACTTATTCATCAACAGGTTGATAACAAGTGCCAGGAAACCGGCAACGAGAGTTCCTGCGTAGACGAGCTCGACCTGCGTTCCGCTGGCCCGTGAACGGGCGATAAAGGAACCGAGTCCGTCTGCCCCGCCGGCGATCAGCTCCACTGTGATCACCACAATCAGGGCGATTGAAGACGAAATTCGGATCCCAGTAGCAATGAAGGGGGCCGCGCTCGGAAGTACGACACGGCGAATAATCTGCCATGGCCGGAGCCCAAAACTTTGAGCCATCTCCCTCGCTTGGCGGTCTACATCATGCACGCCGTACATGGTGTTGAACAGGATTGGCCAAACGGCTGCGAACATCACGATGACAAGCTTCATTTCCAGCCCATTGCCGAAAACCAGGACGACCAACGGGATCAGGGCTACCGGAGGGATAGGCCTGATGAGTTCCACCACGGCCCTAGACAGCCGGTAGGATTTCTCGGAAAGCCCAAAGAGCACCCCGGCCGGGATGGCTATTAAAGCCGATAAGCCCAGGCCCAGGAAATATGAGCCCAAGGTGGAAGCTACGTCCGCGCGGAAATCGGGGCGAGTCCATACGAAGATAGATTCACGCAGGACAGTGGAGAAAGGCGGCAGGAAGTCAGGATGCACCAAGCCGGCTCTGGAAATTGCTTCGAGAATCAAGACCAGACCCGCCACTCCAGACAGTCCCGCCCACAGAGTTTTTCTACGTGCCGAGTTCCGAGTGCCTCGGGTATCCATGTTTGCTGCTCTCTTCATAGTGGCAAACGCCCGGATTAGCCGCAGTTTTCCGGGGTAGGTAGCGTGATGCTGGCAACGTCGAAATCTTCATCGATGGCACCGATTGTCTTGAGGATGTCGGCGTTCAATTGAAGCGGTTCGCTGCGGATTTTCGCTCCGAAGTCCGGGGCAACGTCAGAAGCGACTGCTTGGTCGTTGAAGCCAAGGTCGGTCTTGAGGATTTCGGCGTAGACGGCCTTGTCCTTGACTTGTTCTGTTGCCCTGAGGAGTGAGCACTGAAAGGCTGCCACAGTGTTGGGGTTTTGCTCGATGAAAGTCTTCTTCATGATCCAGCCGGACTCCGCCATGCCTTTGTATTTTCCATCGCCGTAGTCAAAGACCGTCACCGTACCTAAGGTGCTCTTGACCTGGGCAAGGCTTGCTCCCTGTGCGCTGGAAGCGTCCACGGTGCCCTGCTGCAGGGCCGCGGCAACCTGACCGTACGGGAGCTCAACGAATTCCACCTGCGCCGGGTCCAAGCCCTGTTCTTTCAGGGAGTCTTTGATCTTGACCGCATGGCTGCTGTTTAGCGAAACAACTGCCACCTTTTTCCCGAGCAGGTCCTTCAGCTCCTTGATGCCGGAGCCCGGCAAGGCCTCAAGGGACGCCGCGCCCGGGCTGCTGGCGTAACTTTCGCTGACAATGACCACATCGATGCCCTGGCGTGCAGCGTCGATAACGCCGAAGTAGCTTGATTGCGCTGCCTGCACGTCACCAGAGACGATCTGGGAAACAGCCGTTGCGCTGCTTTCAATCCATTTGGGGGTGACGTTGAGTCCGAACTCCCCGCCCACTCCGCCTTTCCCTGTCTGGATGACTGCTGCGGCGATGGGGGCGCGGAAAGTAAGGGCGCTGATTTCAGTTACCTCTGGCGCATGAGGATCGGCGCTGTTTGGGAGCTCAGGCGCAGGGCTCGAAGCCGATCCTCCACAGGCGCTGAGTGCCAGCATCGCACTGACAGAAACAGCCGCAAGCCTGAAACCGGTGCGGCCTGGCATGCGGGTCGAAAATAGAGAAATCACTGGTCGTCCTCTTCCTTGAGAAACTGCGTGGATTTTGTTGAGTATGTGCGCTTTAGAGCTCGAGTGATGCCCCTGAATAGGCTGCCTGCAGCAATGTGGTCAGGTTGTCCCGGTCCACCGGACGGGGATTGGACGTCGGGATATAGGGAAGGATGAGGCCCACCGCCTCGGCAATGTCCTCCTCCGCTAGACCGAAGTTCTTGAGTGCTGTCGGGGCGTCCAGAGTTTTCCGGAGCAGGTTTAGCCCGACACTGGCATCATCAGCACCGAACGCCGCTGCGATACGCTGAGCTGCCTCCGGGGCCGCCGGTGCATTGAAGGCGAGCACGTACGGCAAGACGGTGGCGTGGGTCTGGGCGTGCGGCAAGTTGTAAGCGCCACCCAACACATGACAGATCTTGTGGTGCATCCCGGAACCGGCTGACGCGAAGGCCACAGCTGACAGATATGCCCCGTACAGCGCCTGTTCCCGTCCGGCGAGGTTGTCCGGATCGTCCTTTATCATTGGGAGACCCGCGTTGAGGGCTCGGATCCCCTCAGCAGCAAGGGCTTGATTGATGGGGTCCGCCCGGGGTGCCCACATCGAGTCCACGCAATGGGCCAGGGCATTCAGGCCGGATGCGACGGACAGGTCAATCGGCAGGGAAGTGGTGAGGGCGGCGTCGTAAATGACCGTTACAGGGAGAACCTTGTCGTCCACGCCTGTGGTCTTCCGCGCAGCTTCTGTCAGGCCCCAGACATTTGTAGCTTCTGAGCCCGCGTAGGTGGTGGGTATCGCGACAATGGGAATCCCGGAGGTCATTGCCACGGCCTTTGCCAAGCCGGTGGTGGATCCACCGCCTATGGACACCAGGAGGTCAATGCCGTGCTCCGCGGCGGCAGCTCGCGCCTTCTCGGCCTTTTCAATGGGCACATGGGGAGCAACGTCATCGTAATTGAGGGCCACTTCGATGCCGTGGGTAACATCGGCGGCGATCTGGGCCTCGAATTCCGCAGCTATGACCATCACCCGCCGCGCGCCGATCCGGGCTACCTCCGCAATCAGATTTGATGCGGCTTCTCCTGACCCGAAGAGCACTCTCTGCCCCAAGGTGGAATGTTCAAATACAAGTGACATTTCTCAGTCCTATCTAGATGCTGCTCAGGAGCCGGCCCACAGCGGACATCGCCTCGTCGGTAATAATGTGCTCGTTTCCCGCAACGATGACGAGGTCCACGCTTGCACCGGCCGCTGACAGGGATTGGGCTGTCTGTTCAACACGGTCCCGGGGGACCCAGGGGTCCTTGTCGATGCTGCGCATCACGACGGGCATTCCATGCAAGGGCAGCCCTTCCGGTGCAGCTAAGACGTCGGGCCCGAGGTAGCCTCCGGTCAGAAGTGCCAGCCCTCCCAATCGGTCGGGGCGGGTCAGGAGCATGTGCGAGATGAGGCAAGCGCCCTGGGAGAACCCCCACAGTACGATGCTGTCCCGGGCAAAGCCTTCAGCTTCCACAGCGTCCACGAGCTGGCCAAGTGTATCCAGGGAGCGTGACAGAGCGGGCTCGTTGTCCGCTAATGCTTCCAGGAATGGCTTGGGGTACCAGCTCTGGTCAGGGGCAGCCGGAGCATAAAAGCGAGCCCCGTCAACATCGAGCCGGGTTGCCTGTTCACGCATGAAGGCTGGCGACTGGCCCCGGCCATGCACGGCGACTACGGCGGTGTGTGCTTCATGTGTCTCGATGCCCCAGGTCGTACCCGGTAGGGCTAAATGCCGATTTGAAAGCAACTTGGATCCTTTGCAAGGGGGGCGTCTCGGTCTCCACCGGCAACGCTGATTACCCGGGCACCGCTGGCGGTT
>NZ_ASZW01000259.1:0-5590 GCF_000468215.1 Arthrobacter sp. CAL618
ACACCGAGATCCAGTTCACCCCGGCCCGCGTGATCATGCAGGACTTCACCGGTGTGCCCTGCGTCGTCGACCTCGCCACCATGCGCGAGGCAGTCGTCGAACTCGGTGGAGACCCCAAGCGCGTCAACCCGCTGGCGCCGGCCGAACTGGTCATTGACCACTCGGTGCAGATCGACTTCGCCGGCAACGCCAACGCACTCGAGCGCAACATCGAGATCGAGTACCAGCGCAACGGCGAGCGGTACCAGTTCCTGCGCTGGGGTCAGACCGCGTTCGATGACTTCCTGGTGGTGCCGCCCGGCATGGGTATTGTCCACCAGGTCAACCTTGAGTACCTGGCCCGCACGGTGATGACCCGTGAGGTCACCACCGACGGCACCACCGCCCTGCAGGCCTACCCCGACACCTGCGTCGGCACCGACTCGCACACCACCATGGTCAACGGGCTCGGCGTGCTCGGCTGGGGGGTCGGCGGCATCGAAGCCGAGGCTGCCATGCTGGGCCAGCCCGTCTCCATGCTGATCCCTCGGGTGGTGGGCTTCAAGCTCACCGGTGAGATCCCCGCCGGCGCCACCGCGACCGACGTCGTGCTCACCATCACCGAGAAGCTGCGCAAGCACGGCGTCGTTGGCAAGTTCGTCGAGTTCTACGGCGAAGGCGTCAGCGCTGTGCCCCTGGCCAACCGGGCCACCATCGGCAACATGAGCCCGGAGTTCGGCTCCACCGCTGCCATGTTCCCGATCGATGAAGTCACCATGGACTACCTGCGGCTGACCGGCCGCTCGGAGGAGAACCTGGCACTGGTTGAGGCCTACGCCAGGGAACAGGGCCTCTGGCACGACCCATCGCGGGTCACCCGGTTCTCCGAATACCTGGAACTCGACCTCTCAACCGTGGTGCCCTCACTCGCCGGCCCGAAGCGCCCCCAGGACCGGATCGACCTGACGCGCGCCAAAGACCAGTTCCGGAAGGACATCCACCATTACGTCAACTCGGTGGACGACGCAGCGCTCGACGAGGCGCTCGAGGAATCCTTCCCCGCCTCGGACGTCCCCGCGATGACCTCCACGGTGAGGCATGCAGGGCGCTCACGCGTAATGGGCCGGCCATCAAACGCAGTCCAGGTCACCATGCCGGATGGCCGGGCGTTCGAGCTGGACCACGGCGCCGTCACTATAGCGTCGATCACCTCCTGCACCAACACGTCCAACCCATCCGTGATGCTGGCCGCTGCGCTGCTGGCACGCAACGCGGTGGACCGCGGACTCACCGCGAAACCCTGGGTGAAGACCTCGCTTGCTCCCGGCTCCAGAGTGGTCACCGACTACTACGACAAATCAGGGTTGACCCCCTACCTCGAAAAGCTGGGATTCTACGTGGTGGGATACGGCTGTGCCACGTGCATTGGAAACTCGGGTCCCCTTGACGAAGAGATTGCTGCGGCGATTCAGGCCAATGGCCTGGCGGTAACAGCGGTGCTCTCGGGGAACCGCAACTTTGAGGGCCGGATCAATCCTGACGTGGTGATGAATTACCTCGCTTCACCGCCGCTGGTGATTGCCTACGCCCTCGCCGGCACCATGGACTTCGACTTCGAGTCCGACCCCCTGGGACAGGACCGGGAGGGCACCAACATCTTCCTGCGGGACATCTGGCCCGCCCCGGCGGAAATCCAGCAAACCATTGACTCCTCAATCGACCGGGAAATGTTCGACAGAGGCTACGAGGGAGTGTTCGACGGCGACCACCGGTGGAAAGCACTCGACACCCCCCACGGAAGCACTTTCGCCTGGAATGCAGACTCCACCTACGTCCGGAAGCCCCCGTACTTCGAGGGGATGCAGGCGACGCCGGACCCGGTCGCCGACGTTACGGGCGCACGAGTGCTCGCCGCGCTCGGTGATTCGGTGACCACCGACCACATCAGCCCGGCCGGATCCTTCAGGGCGGATAGCCCCGCCGGACGCTACCTGCTCGAACACGGGGTGAACCGGAAGGACTTCAATTCCTATGGGTCCCGCCGAGGCAACCACGAGGTGATGATTCGCGGCACCTTCGCCAACATCAGGCTGCGCAACACCCTGTTGCAGGGGGTCCAGGGGGGATTCACGCGGGACTTCACCCAGACCGGCGGCCCCCAGACCTACATCTACGACGCAGCCGTGAACTATCAGGCAGCCAATATCCCCCTGGTGGTTCTGGCCGGAAAAGAATACGGTTCCGGCTCATCCCGTGACTGGGCGGCGAAAGGCACCGCACTGTTGGGCGTCCGTGCGGTAATTGCCGAGAGCTTCGAGCGGATCCACCGGTCCAACCTGATCGGCATGGGGGTGCTCCCGCTGCAATTCCCGGCGGGGCAGAGTGCAGCAACCCTGGGCCTTACCGGCACCGAGACCTTCGCCGTCGCAGGGGTGACGGCGCTCAACGAGGGCAGGACCCCGGAAACGGTCCGAGTCAGTGCCGTGCCGGAGGAGGATGGCGACACGATCACGTTCGACGCGGTGCTGCGTATCGACACTCCGGGGGAAGCCGACTACTACCGCAACGGTGGAATCCTTCACTATGTGTTGCGACAGCTCACAGCCAACCCGCGTTAGAGTTAATGACCCGCAGGCGTAGGTCCAGCGGGAATGACAAATACAAGGAGGCACCGATGGGACTCTTGGAAACCATCCGCCACCCTCAGGATCTCAGCCGGCTCACCAGCGACCAGTTGGAGCGACTGGCAGGTGAAATTCGTGACTTCCTCATCACGAACGTCTCCCGGACGGGAGGGCACCTCGGCCCTAACCTGGGGGTCGTTGAATTGACCCTTGGCATGCACCGGGTCTTTGATTCCCCGCGTGACTCGATGATCTTCGACACCGGTCACCAGTCCTATGTGCATAAACTGCTCACCGGGCGCCAGGATTTCAGCACGCTGCGCCAACAGGGCGGACTCTCCGGATACCCCTCGCGGGCCGAATCCGAGCACGACGTCGTCGAAAGCTCCCACGCCTCATCCTCCCTGTCCTGGGCTGACGGAATTTCCCGCGCCCGGGTCCTCGCTGGCGAGGGCGACCGCTACACGGTGGTCATGGTCGGTGACGGCGCCCTGACCGGCGGTATGGCTTGGGAAGCCATCAACAACATCGCCGCCGACAAGCGGCGCCGCGTAGTGATCGTCGTCAACGACAACGGCAGGTCCTACGCACCGACCATCGGGGGAGTGGCCGACTATCTGGCGTCCCTGCGTCCCACCCTGGACACGGTCCGTACCCACCGCGTCTATGAGGGCACTCTCGACTGGTCCAAGCGTCGCCTCCAGAACGGCGGGCCGCTAGGCCGGTTCACCTACAAGAGCCTGCACGCCACCAAGAAGGGCATCAAGGACTGGTGGGCGCCCCAGGGGTTGTTTGAAGACCTCGGAATGAAATACATCGGGCCCATCGACGGCCACGATATGTCAGCCGTCGAGCATGCGCTCCATCAGGCACGCAACTACGAGGGTCCGGTGATCGTGCACGCGATCACCGAAAAAGGGTATGGCTACGCGCCGGCCCGGGCCCACGAAGCTGACCAGTTCCATGCGGTAGGCGTCATTGACCCAGAGACCGGCCAGCCCGTCGGGGCAGCTGGACCACAGTCCTGGACCAGTGTGTTCGCCGACGAAATCGCGGCCCTGGCCGACGAGCGCACGGACATTGTCGGTATCACCGGCGCCATGCTCATTCCCGTTGGGCTCCACAAGTTCGCTGAGAAGTACCCCGAACGCGTGTTCGACGTCGGGATCGCCGAGCAGCACGCCCTCACCAGCGCCGCGGGCATGGCTTTTGGTGGGTTGCATCCGGTCGTGGCGCTGTACGCGACGTTCCTGGGGCGCGGATTCGATCAATTGCTCATGGATGTTGCCCTGCACAAAGCCGGGGTGACAGTAGTTTTGGACCGCTCGGGCGTCACCGGCCCCGACGGCGCCAGCCATCACGGGATGTGGGATATGGCGATGCTGCAGATCATCCCCGGATTGCACCTGGCCGCTCCACGGGATGCCACCAGGCTGCGTGAGGAACTCAGGGAGGCCGTCGCTATTGGTGACGCGCCGAGCGTGGTGCGCTACTCGAAGGGCGCTGTGGGCGCCGAGGTGCACGCGATTGAACGGCTCGACGACGGCGTCGAGGTGCTGTCCCGCCGCCCAGCGGGGTCCAACAACAACGATGTCCTGATTGTCAGCGTCGGCGCGATGAGCGAACTGGCCCTCGACGTGTCCAACCGGTTGGGTGCCCAGGGGATCAGCTCGACCGTGATTGATCCACGCTGGGTGCTCCCGGTGCGCCAATCAGTGATCAGGATGGCCGCCGAACACCGGATCGTCATTGTGATTGAGGATGGCGTGCGGGCTGGCGGGGTTGGGTCACGGATCCGGCAGGAAATGCGCGCCGTCGGTGTGGATACTGCGTTGAACGAGGTGGGGTTGCCCGTCGAGTTCCTCGACCACGGTACACGCAGCGAAGTGCTGGAACGGGTTGGGCTGACCGCGCGCAAGGTGGCCCAGGATGTCGTCGAGCAGGTACTGGGTACCAGGGTGCCGGTCGCCCGTCCCCTCCAGGGACAGGACGCACCAGTCACCGGGCAGCTGCCCAAGCTCTGATCGAGTCAGCCCAGAAAGTCGGATACCAAAAGCCGGGCGCCTGAAATAGTCTGTGAGACAATGAACGTGGCTGGCAGGGGAACCACATTCCCCGGCCGGTCCAGTGACAGGCTTCCGGCTTCGCCGGCGACGCTTCTGAGCGCATCGTGAAAACATCCGTACGGATGGGATGCCGAGAATCCGCTGTGCAGGCCAACCGTTGGGAAAGCAGCGGATAAGGAAAAGCGCCACTGGTCTTCGAGTGATGCCGCACCCCACGGATGGTGCGACCTCGAAGCTCACTTAGACGACTTCCGGTAGACGCGAGGCGCCAAGGTCCGCGAACAACCGACATACTGCCCCCGGGGGCGTCGGAATGTGGCCGACGCCGCAGGGGCTGGAGCAAAACACCATATGGATACTCAGCAGAACCCGACAGAGCAGAATCCCACAGAGCAGAATCCCACCGGCCAGGATTCGACCGGCCAGGTCCAGGATGCTGCGCAGGAGCACCCCGATGTTCCAGTGAAGAAGGCCACGAGGACCCGACGCAAAAAAGCGGATCCAGTAGCCGACGACGCCGCCTCGGCTACCGCAGAACCGGCAGAACCGGCCGCTGCGCCGAAGCGTCGTGCCACTCGGAGCCGTAAGGCCGCCACCAGCGATATCGTGCTCCCCGATGCGCCCACCACGCCCCCCACCGGGGCCGATTCCGGATCTGACGCAGAAGCTGCTGCAGCGGAGCCAGCGAAGGCACCCGCCCGGCGCCGGACCACCCGCAAGGCAGGTAGCCCCAGCGGGGCGCCAACCGCCGTCGAGCCCGCGGCCACCGCGCCAGAGAAGGCCGCCGCCGTCGAGACGGTTGATGCCGCTGCTGTACCACCAGCCGACGCCGTGCTGACGCCGGTGAAAAAGACCACCCGGCGCCGTTCGACTGCCGCGCAGCAGAAAGCTCCCGCGGCCGAAGAGGCAGCAGCGACTGCG
>NZ_ASZW01000260.1:0-2398 GCF_000468215.1 Arthrobacter sp. CAL618
CTCCCGCCGCGCAGGCCGAGGAGACCACCCCCGTCCAGGAACCCATCTCCGTGTCAACGGCGTCCGATCCTTTCAGCATCCCCGCGTCGCTGTTCCATGCACCAGACCTGAGTGTTGCAGTAGCTGCGGCAAGGAAGGCTGAGGTTCCCGCCGCTGCTGACGCGGATGAAGACGAGGACGGCGATAGCGAATCCGGTGGGCGCCGGCGTCGTCGGAACCGCCGCAGCCGTGGCAAGGGCCGCGGCGACCAGGATGCCACCACGGACGAGAACGGCTCAAACCTCGACGCCGGCCCGGACGGGGACGCCGAAGACGGCGTGACCTCCCGCCGCCGTCGCAGGCGCCGTCGTGGAGACCAGGATCTCGAACTGACCGGTGGCCAGGATGACGATCCGCCCAACACCGTGACCCGGGTGCGCGCGCCGCGGCAGGCCCAGGAAACGGCCCCATCCAACAAGGTCACCAGCGTCAAGGGTTCCACCCGGCTCGAGGCCAAGAAGCAGCGTCGTCGTGAATCCCGCGACACGGGCCGCCGCCGCCAGGTCATCACCGAAGCCGAATTCCTCGCCCGCCGAGAGTCGGTGGACCGTCAGATGATCGTCCGCCAGCGCGATGACAGGATCCAGATTGCTGTGCTGGAGGACGGATTGCTCGCCGAGCATTTCGTGTCCAAAACCCAGCAGGATTCCCTGATCGGCAACGTGTACCTGGGCAAGGTCCAGAACGTGCTGCCCAGCATGGAAGCAGCATTCGTTGACATTGGCCGCGGCCGCAACGCCGTCCTGTATGCGGGTGAAGTCAACTGGGACGCGTCACGTCTCGACGGGCAGCCGCGCCGTATCGAACTGGCGTTGAAGTCCGGTGACACCGTCCTGGTGCAGGTCACCAAGGACCCGGTCGGCCACAAGGGCGCACGCCTGACCAGCCAGATTTCCCTCCCCGGCCGCTACCTGGTGTACGTGCCGGGCGGTTCAATGACCGGAATTTCCCGCAAGCTCCCCGATGTGGAACGCAACCGGCTCAAGCGCATCCTGAAGGACCGCCTCCCCGAGAACGCCGGTGTCATTGTGCGCACGGCCGCGGAGGGGGCCAGCGAGGAAGAGCTGACCCACGACATCAACCGGCTGCGGTCACAGTGGGAAACGATCGAGGCAAAGTCGGGCTCCACCAAGTCGCTCGCCCCCGAACTGCTGTATGGCGAGCCGGATTTGACCATCAAGGTGGTCCGGGATGTCTTCAACGAGGACTTCTCCAAACTGATCGTGTCCGGCGAGGAAGCCTGGGACACCATTGAGGCCTACGTGATGTATGTGGCCCCCGACCTGGTGGGACGCCTCGAGAAGTGGACCGGCAACGAGGACATTTTCCTCGCGAGCCGGATCGATGAACAGATCCACAAGGCACTCGACCGGAAGGTCTACCTGCCCTCTGGCGGGTCACTGGTGATCGACCGCACCGAAGCCATGACCGTGGTGGACGTCAACACCGGCAAGTTCACCGGCAGCGGTGGCAACCTGGAAGAAACAGTCACCAAGAACAACCTGGAGGCCGCAGAGGAAGTTGTCCGTCAACTGCGTCTCCGCGATATCGGCGGCATCATCGTCATCGACTTCATCGACATGGTCCTGGAAGCCAACCGTGACCTGGTGTTGCGTCGGATGGTGGAATGCCTGGGCCGCGACCGCACCAAGCATCAGGTTGCGGAGGTCACCTCCCTGGGGCTGGTCCAGATGACGCGGAAGCGGATGGGCACCGGACTGCTGGAAGTCTTCGGCGAGAACTGTGAGCACTGTGCCGGGCGCGGGGTCGTCACCCATGACGAGCCGGTGGAGCACAAGCGGCACGCCGTCGCCCCCGAGAACCACCAGCAGCACCTGCGGCAGGAGAAGGTGTCCCGCAGCGAACGCAAGCGTAACCGGAGCCGGTCCAACTCGCCCGCCGACGAGGACCAGCAGACACCCGAGGCGCCGCAGGACGACGCCGAGCGTCAGGCCCGGGCTGAAGCGGCCCGGGTGGCCCTCGCCAGTATCGCCGCAGCCACCCACGCAGCACACGAGGCCGAGGGTCATCCAGCGACCAACGATGCCGCCGAGGTGGTACTGACCATCAACGGTGAGACGGTGAGCCTGCCCCGCGCCGAGGCCAGCGACGCCGAAGTGCAGGAAGCCCGCCGGCTCACGCTCGATAGCCTCACCCAGGCCTTCGACCGCAAGCCCGCGTCAGCCGACTCCGGAAGCGATCCAGTTGCCGGGTCCGCTGCGGAACCGGCCGTCAGCCCCGAGCCGGCTCCCCAAAGTCCACGGCGCAACCGCCGGAGGGCTGCCAGCAGCCCCCAGGGGACCGCTGCGACGTCGGCTATCGAGCGGCAGCAACCGGGCCAGGAGGAGTCAGCGGGGCA
>NZ_ASZW01000261.1:0-6477 GCF_000468215.1 Arthrobacter sp. CAL618
CCTGCCAAGGATGAGCCGATGATCCTCGGTGTAGGGGTTCCAGCGTCCGAGTTGTAGCCGCAAGCCGGGCACGCGACGCGCCCACACACCGGGGGATTTGCAGGAAACCGCCAAACTGGCGTAATCTTGATCTTCGGTGCGTTCGCCTTCTAACCGGTTATCCGGGGCGTCGATGCACAGCGTCAGCGGTAGGACCAAAGTAGTTCGGTTTGCCGGTGTAAGTACGCACACAGTAGTTTTCCAAGCATAGTTGTCGAGAGAAGTGAGTTCCCAAGTGGTGTACGCGATTGTCCGCGCAGGCGGCCGCCAAGAAAAGGTTTCCGTGGGAGACCTCGTAACCCTTGACCGCGTCACCGGTAAGGCCGGCAGCAGCTTTCAGCTGCCCGCCCTCCTTCTGGTCGACGGCGACAAGGTAACCTCAGCAGCAGACGACCTGGCAAAGGTCGCCGTGACTGCCGAGATCATTGAGAATCTTCGTGGACCGAAGATTGTCATCCAGAAGTTCAAGAACAAGACCGGCTACAAGAAGCGCCAGGGTCACCGTTCAGAGCTGACCCGCGTCAAGATCACAGGCATCAAGTAACCTCTTCGTTCTTTATCAAAAGGTAGGCAAAGCAGATGGCACATAAGAAGGGTGCGAGTTCCACTCGCAACGGTCGCGATTCAAACGCCCAGTACCTTGGCGTCAAGCGGTTCGGTGGACAGGTTGTCAAGGCCGGCGAAATCATCGTCCGCCAGCGTGGCACCCACTTCCACCCCGGCGCTGGCGTTGGCCGCGGCGGAGACGACACGCTGTTCGCGCTGGAGGCTGGCTCGGTTGAGTTCGGCAGCCGTCGTGGACGCCGCGTTGTCAACATCGTCGGCGCAGTCGCAGAGTAGTACCTGCGCACTAAGCATAAGGCAGTGAGGTGGGGTGAGCCGATCCGGCTCGCCCCACTTTCTTTTTAAGCCGGGATAGACTCGGCATCAATTCACAATTTACTAAGGAGTTCAACGTGGCAAGCTTCGTTGACCGAGTGGTTCTGCATGTGTCGGGTGGTACCGGCGGTCACGGCTGCGTTTCCGTCAAGCGGGAAAAGTTCAAGCCATTGGGTGGCCCCGACGGCGGTAACGGTGGCGACGGCGGCAGCGTGATTCTCCGCGTCGACTCACAGACCACCACCCTTCTGGACTACCACCACGCACCACACCGGCACGCCACCAACGGCGGCAACGGCATGGGCGACTGGCGTGGCGGTAAGCAGGGCGAAACCCTGATCCTGCCGATGCCAGACGGCACAGTCATCAAGACCAAGGATGGCGAAGTACTCGCCGACCTGGTCGGCGAAGGCGCCGAGTTCATCGCTGCCTCCGGTGGCCAGGGTGGGCTCGGGAACTCCTCGCTCTCCTCCCAGAAGCGCAAGGCGCCAGGCTTCGCCCTGCTCGGCATCCCCGGCGACGCCCGGGACATCGTGCTGGAGCTGAAATCCATTGCTGATATCGCTTTGGTGGGGTTCCCCTCCGCTGGCAAGTCAAGCCTCGTCGCAGCGATGTCCGCGGCTCGCCCCAAGATTGCCGACTACCCATTCACCACGCTGGTGCCGAACCTCGGAGTCGTCGAATCGGGCGACGTCCGGTACACCATCGCCGACGTGCCCGGTCTCATCGAAGGGGCCAGCGAAGGCAAGGGCCTGGGCCACAACTTCCTGCGCCACGTCGAACGTTGCGCCGCCCTGGTCCATGTCCTCGACTGCGCCACCCTGGAATCGGACCGCAACCCCCTGAACGACCTCGACATTATCGAGCGCGAGCTGGAGAAATACGCGGTGGACATGAGCTTCGCCGGCCCGGATGGGGACGTCGTGCCCCTGAACCAGCGCCCCAAACTGATTGCCCTGAACAAGGTCGATGTGCCGGACGGAAAGGACATGGCCTCCTTCGTCAGGCCCGAGCTGGAGGCCCGCGGCTACCGCGTGTTTGAGGTGTCCGCGTCCAGCCACGAAGGCCTGCGGCAACTCGGGTTCGCGATGGGCGAGATTGTGTCCGCAGCCCGCGCCGAGCTGAAGGCCACCCCACCCAAAATTGTGCCCCCAGTACTGCGCCCCCGTGCCGTCAACTCGCGCGGCTTCATCATCCGCAACGAGGAGAAGAACCTGCTGCCGTTGTTCCGGATTCTCGGCGAGAAGCCGGAGCGTTGGGTCAAGCAGACCGACTTCAACAACGACGAAGCGGTTGGCTACCTGGCCGACCGGCTCGCGAAGCTCGGCGTGGAAGAGCAGCTCTTCAAGAGCGGCGCCAAGCCCGGCGACACGGTGGTCATCGGTGAGGATGACGGCGTCGTCTTCGACTGGGAGCCGACCATGATGGGCGGGGCCGAGCTACTGGCGTCGCCACGCGGCACCGACATCCGTCTCGCGGAGTTCGTCCGGCCTACCCGCGACGAGAAGCGCGAGGACTACCAGGACCGCAAGGACGCCCGCGCGGCGGCACGGCTCGACCTTGAGACTGAGCGTAAAGCCGGGATCTGGACGGAATCGGTCAACTACAAGACCCGAACCTCCCCGGGTACCACTATCGAGACATCCCAGGCTGTCCCGGACAAGGCCGGAGACGACGACGCACCGGGGATTAACCCTGCGCCAGCCTCAGATAGCGAAGAAGCCGGACGCTAAGGTGACGACGAGTATAAAACGGCCCCTGAAAACCCGGTCCGGTCTGGCGAAGGCCAAGCGGATCGTCGTGAAGGTGGGGTCGTCGTCTCTGACTTCCATCACCGGCGGCCTGTCGGAGGAGGCCCTCGTGTCGCTCTCCAACGTGCTGGCCGCCCGGAGGAACGAGGGCACCGAAGTCATCCTGGTCTCCAGTGGTGCCATCGCTGCGGGTCTGGCGCCCCTCGGGTTGAACCGCCGCCCCAACCAGTTGTCTTCCCAGCAGGCTGCGGCCAGTGTGGGGCAGGGCCTGCTGATGGCGCGATACACCGCGGCGTTCGGGGCTCACGGCGTGACAGTCAGTCAGGTGCTGCTGACCGCTGAGGATCTGATCCGACGCGGCCACTACGCCAACGCCCACCGGGCGATGGAGCGGCTACTGAACTTCGGCGTCGTCCCGATCGTGAACGAGAACGACACCGTTGCAAGTCACGAAATCCGGTTCGGTGACAATGACCGGCTGGCCGCCCTGGTGGCTCACCTGGTGAAAGCCGACGCTCTGGTGCTGCTGTCCGACGTCGACTCCCTCTACGACGGTCCGCCGAAAGATGGTGCGCAACGGATTCCCGAGGTGCGCGGACCCGTTGACCTTGAGGGCGTCGAAATCGGCCGCACCGGCAAGGCCGGCGTCGGAACCGGCGGCATGGTCACCAAGGTTGAAGCGGCAACGATTGCGGCGAGCTCGGGTATTCCTGCCCTCGTCACCTCGGCCGAGAATGCCGCCGCCGCGTTGGCAGGGGACGACGTCGGTACCTGGTTCAGCACCAACGGCCGCCGGAAGCCCATCAGGCTGTTGTGGCTCGCCCACCTGGCGGACATTCGGGGCACACTCACCCTCGATGATGGTGCGGCGAAAGCCGTCGGGGAGCGCCGTCGTTCGCTGCTACCGGCGGGAATTGTGTCAGTTGGCGGGGACTTCGAAGCCGGTGATCCGGTGGCGATGACGGACACCAGCGGTGCGGTGGTGGCCCACGGGCTGGTCAACTACAGCTCGTTCGAACTTCCGAGGATGCTGGGCCGGACCACCCGGGAGCTGTCCAAGGAACTCGGGCGGGAGTATGAGCGGTCGGTCGTCCACGTCAACGATCTGGTGGTCCTTCGTTAGACTGGGGCAATGACTTCAGTGACCGAACAGCAGACAGATGTGACAGCCGCAGTGCACGCGATCGCTGATCGCGCGCGCGAAGCAGCCCGTCAGGTGGCGGCCGCAAACAGGGCCACCAAGGACAGGGCCCTGCTCGCGGTGGGTGCTGCCCTCGTCGCCAACAGTTCAGCGGTCCTTGCAGCCAACGCGTTGGATGTTGAAGCGGGACAGGCCAACGGCACCTCCACGGCGCTCCTGGACCGGCTCAGCCTCACCGGGGAGCGGATCGAGGGGCTTGCGACGGCGTTGCAGAACCTGGCTGGTCTCCCAGACCCCGTGGGGTCGGTGGAGCGGGGCCAGACCCTCCCCAATGGGGTGCGGATGCGCCAGATTCACGTGCCGCTCGGCGTCGTCGCCGCCATCTACGAGGCCCGACCCAACGTGACCGTCGACATTGCCGGGCTTGCTCTCAAGAGTGGTAACGCGGTTATCCTGCGCGGCGGAAGCGCCGCGGCACACACCAACGCAGCGCTGCTCGGCATCATCCGTGACGCACTGGTCAGCTCGGGACTGCCCGCCGATGCCGTGCAAAGTGTTGATGACTACGGACGCGAAGGCGCCAATGTGCTGATGAAGGCACGCGGTCGGGTGGATGTTCTGATTCCGCGGGGCGGCCGCGAGCTGATCCAGACGGTCGTCACCAACTCTGCTGTGCCGGTGATCGAGACTGGCGAGGGCAACGTCCACATTTACGTCGACCGGAGTGCCGACCCCGCGATGGCCGTGGACATCCTGTTGAACGCCAAAACCCAGCGACCCAGTGTCTGCAATACCGTGGAGACCCTCCTCGTACACCGCGATGCGGGCGCAACCACGGACGTCCTGAAGGCCTTGGCCTCTGCCGGGGTGCGGCTACATGCAGACCAGCGCACCCTGGACAGCCTGCCCGACGGCGTCACCGCCGACCTCGCCACAGACGACGACTGGGCCCGCGAATACATGGACCTTGATCTTGCGGTCGCGACAGTGGACTCGATGGAGGAGGCCATGGCACACATTCGCCAGTGGACTTCAGGACACACCGAGGCCATCATCACGAATGACCTGGGCAACTCAGAGCGGTTCATCGCCGGCATCGACTCGGCCGCAGTGATCGTCAATGCGTCAACCCGTTTCACCGACGGCGCCGAACTGGGTTTGGGTGCCGAGGTGGGCATCTCCACCCAGAAAATGCATGCGCGTGGTCCGATGGGGCTGCGGGAACTGACGACCACCAAGTGGATCCTGCAGGGTGATGGTCAGGTCCGGTCCTAGGACCACGTCGCGAAGCGCGTAACATGGTAGGGAACCTATCCACCGGTTGGTGCTGACCGGTACGCCATTACTTTGATTTCTAGGGGAGAATTTATGCTTTCTCAGCTTCTCAACGCCACACTCGTCGCCAGCGAGACTGGCGGGGGCCACGGGGGACACGTCGAACTGCCGATGGACCCGGTGTTGTACGGCGTCATCATCATGGGCGCGCTGGTTGCCTTGATGTTTGTCACTCTCGCCTTCTCGAGCCTCGGCAACCGCCACGAGGCAGTTGAAGAGCACGCCGATCCCCACAAGCAGCACCCCAACAAGCACGACCACGGCGAAGCCTCACACCGCTAGTAGCGGGGCGGGGAAGGTAGCTAAGTCGCGCCAAGTGAATCCAGCTGACAGAGCACACCCGGACGGAAGTCCGTGGCGCCTAGGCGTCATGGGCGGAACCTTCGACCCTATTCACCACGGACACCTGGTGGCTGCGAGTGAAGTCGCAGCCGTCTTCAACCTCGACGAGGTGGTGTTTGTACCGACCGGGCAGCCGTGGCAGAAGGCCGAACGTGAGGTCAGCGCCGCCGAGCACCGGTACCTGATGACCGTGGTCGCGACAGCTTCCAATCCCAGCTTCACGGTGAGCAGGGTGGATATCGACCGCCCCGGTCCCACCTACACGATCGACACCCTCCGGGATCTGAAGGCCGAACGGCCGGAGGCGGAGCTGTTCTTCATCACCGGGGCCGACGCGATGGCGCAGATTCTGTCCTGGAAGAACGCTGATGAACTGTGGTCGTTGGCCCATTTCGTCGGTGTCACCCGGCCCGGCCACGAACTCGATGGCAAGGGCAGGGATGTGAGTCTACTGGAGGTGCCCGCGATGGCCATTTCCTCCACCGATTGTCGACGGCGAGTCGCCGCCGGCGATCCAGTCTGGTACCTGGTGCCGGACGGCGTGGTGCAGTACATCGCCAAGCACGGACTGTACCGCGACGCCTCAAGGCCTGTTGAACCACTTGAACCACACGTTTCACACGACGACATAAGATCTACTACTGGGTGAGAAAGCAATGAGTAACGGCAACGAATCCGCACAGAGCCGGAAGTCACTTCGGCATACCCGCGGGACTAACGCCGACGGGCAGACAGCCGAACTGGAAACTGGTTCGCAGTCGTCCACCGAACCGCAAGCCACCGGACAGCGCCCCCCTGACCGGGCTACTCCTGAACTGCCCCACTCCGAACCGGTCATTTCTGAGCGGCGCAGTCGTCGCGCCGCTGACGCTCCCGTCGATGCGACGCCAACCCACCCGGGTGAGCGGGTTTCGCAGACCCGCGCACGTGACCGGGAAGCGCTGAGGGCCTATCGCGCCCTGGCGGAGCAGCGCCCCCAGGCTGAGGCTG
>NZ_ASZW01000262.1:0-7618 GCF_000468215.1 Arthrobacter sp. CAL618
ACCAGTGCCAGGTTCTCCTCCGAGCGGCCGGTCAGCCGCAGGTAGTCCATGGTGACTTCATCGATCGGGAACATGGCAGCGGTGGAGCCGAACTCCGGGCTCATGTTGCCGATGGTGGCCCGGTTGGCCAGGGGCACAGCGCTGACGCCTTCGCCGTAGAACTCGACGAACTTGCCAACGACGCCGTGCTTGCGCAGCTTCTCGGTGATGGTGAGCACGACGTCGGTCGCGGTGGCGCCGGCGGGGATCTCACCGGTGAGCTTGAAGCCCACCACCCGAGGGATCAGCATGGAGACGGGCTGGCCCAGCATGGCAGCCTCGGCTTCGATGCCGCCGACCCCCCAGCCGAGCACGCCGAGCCCGTTGACCATGGTGGTGTGCGAGTCGGTGCCGACGCAGGTGTCGGGGTAGGCCTGCAGGGCGGTGGTGCCGTCGGTGGTGACCTCACGGGTCATCACCGTGCGGGCCAGGTACTCAAGGTTGACCTGGTGGACAATACCCATGCCGGGCGGCACCACCAGGAAGTCATCGAACGCGGTCTGACCCCAGCGCAGGAACTGGTACCGCTCGCCGTTGCGCTGGTACTCGATCTCGATGTTGCGCTCGAGTGCGTTGGCGTTGCCGGCGAAGTCGATCTGCACCGAGTGGTCAATGACCAGTTCGGCCGGCGCCAGCGGGTTGACGCGCTTGGGGTCTCCACCGAGTTCGACGACTGCCTCGCGCATGGTGGCGAGGTCGACGACGCAGGGCACACCGGTGAAGTCCTGCATGATCACGCGGGCCGGGGTGAACTGGATCTCGGTGTGCGGCTGGTCGTCGGCGTCCCAGTTGGCCAGGGCACGCACCTGCCCGGCGGTGATGTTCACTCCGTCCTCGGTGCGGAGCAGGTTCTCCAGGAGCACCTTGAGACTGAACGGAAGACTGTCGGCGCCTGCTACCGCGCTCAGTCGGTAGATCTCGTACTGGGCGCCAGCAACATCAAGCGTTCCCTTGGCACCAAAGCTGTCCATGCTGCTCATTGCTGGGCTCCTCTCGCCTGCACCCGGGAACATCATCCTAGTCCGTTTGCGGTCCGCTATCCCTGGCTGGGGCGGAGTACCGCGAAGGACTCCATGTGGTGGGTGTGGGGGTACAGATCAAACACCCGGAGGGTGTCCAGTTCCCAGCCTGCCTGCTGAAAGTAGCCGACGTCGCGCGCAAACGACGCCGGGTCGCAGGAAACGTACCCGACAGCGCGGGGGCCCGCCGCAATTACCTCGGTGATGGCCGCCTGCCCTGCACCGGCGCGGGGCGGATCGAGGACCACTACGTCAAGCGAGGGTTTGCGGTCACGGAGTACCCGGTCAACCTTGCCCTGCACAATGTCCACCTGACCCCGGCCATGGAGATTCCGTTTAGCGTCGCGGGACGCGCCCGGGGATCCCTCGACGGCGAGGACGCTGCCGGTTTCCCCGACCGCGTCGGCGATGGGGGCCGTGAAAAGCCCTGCCCCGGAGTAAAGGTCGGCGGCGCGTTCCCCTGGCTGGATGGCCAGCCCGCCGAGGACGGCGTCCATCAACAGTCCGGGCGCGCCCCGGTGAATCTGCCAGAAACCGTCCCCGGTGATCCGGTAGGTCTGGGATCCGACAGTTTCAGCCAGCCAGGTCTTGCCTTTCACCCGCTCGACGGTGCCCTTTTCCGGGTCCCAGAGGGCCACCGATGGTCCGTCGATCTGGTGGACGACGGCGGCGGTCTGTTTCCGCCGGGCGCCGGCGGCCGGCACCAGGAGCACCAGTGGCGGGTCTCCGGCGGAGCCCACAGCGACCTCGACCCGCTGGATTCCGCTGAAGTTGACGGTCCACAGCTGTAGTTCGTTGATGGCATCGATGGCCAGCGGCATCTCGGCGACGGGGATCAGTTCATTGGAACGGTGGGCGTGCATGGCCAGATGCCCGTCCGGTGCGACCGCGAAGCTGGCCCTGGTGCGCCACCGCAGGCCGTCAGGGGATTCGCCGGGGACCGGCTCCACCTCAATTTCCCGGTCCACTCCGGCGAGGCGGTGAAGCTGCTCGCTGAAAACCGTTGCCTTCAACTTTCGTTGGGCGGCGAGAGCGATATGCCCGAACTCGGCGCCGCCCACCGGGGAAGCTCCGCGCTGGGCTGACAACAGGGCGTCAGCGAGCGGCCACGGGTGGTTGACCCGATCCGGGGAGGCCTGGACCACCTCGACCACGTCCGCACGCCAGAAGCTGGCGCCGTCGTCGTGCTCGGTTAACCGGGCACGCACCGTCTCCCCCGGCAGGGCGTGCCGAACGAAAATGACCCTGCCCTCATGTCGGGCGACGCAGTGGCCGCCATGGGCTACCGGGCCGATAGTGAGTTCTAGGGTGCCTGCCGGGTCATCTGTCACTGAAGATCCTGAAACTTTCGTGCGGCGTCAGAAGACGCGAGCTGCCAAGGGACACTTGCCACCATAACCCCCGGCTCGAAGTGCAGCCGGGTTTTGATTCGGAGTGCTGTCTGGTTGTGGACCAGCCGCTCCCACCAGCGTCCCACCACGTACTCCGGGATGTAGACCACGATCAGGTCTCTCGGCGAGTCGCTGCGGATGCTTCGGATGTACTCCATGATGGGCGTGATCGTGTCACGGTAGGGCGACGCCAGGACGGTGATCGGCACGGGAATCTCGTATCGTTCCCAGTCCTGCAGCGTCCGTTCGGTTTCCTCCGGGTCAACGTCGACCACGATGGCATCCAGCTTGGACGGACGGGACGCGCGGGCGAAGGCCAGGGCCCGCAGCACTGGTTTACGAACGAGGGACACCAGAATTACCGCGTGCACCCGTGAAGGCAACGCCCGGGAAAAGGTGTTGTCGTCGAGCGCCAGTTCGCGGGCCACCTGGTCGTAGTGCCGTTTGATGCCGTGCATGACGGCGAACAGCACCACCATCGCCAGCACCGCCACCCACGCCCCGTACTCGAACTTGGTCACCAGCACCACCACCAGCACGGCTGCGGTCAGCACGAAGCCGACGGTATTGATGGCCCGCGACTTTTTCATCCGCCAGCGGCGTTTTTTGTCGGCGGTGCTCCGCAGCTCACGGGTCCAGTGCTTGATCAGTGCGGCCTGACTCGCGGTGAAGGAGACAAACACGCCGACAATGTAGAGCTGAACCAACTGGGTCACATCGGCACTGAACACCAGGATCAGCAGGATCGCTCCGGCGCCCAGCGCGAGGATGCCGTTGCTGAAGGTCAGCCTGTCGCCGCGGGTCCTGAGCTGGCGTGGCAGGTACCCGTCCTTGGCCAGGATCGAGGCCAGCACCGGAAAGCCGTTAAAAGCGGCGTGTCCTGCCAGCACGAGGATCAGGGCAGTGGCGCCGACGACCAGAACGAACGGCACAGCTGCTTCACTGAAAATGGTGCGGGCGAGCTGGCTCACCACCGGGTTCTGAATGTAATCCTCTGGCACCGGATTGCCGTCCAGCAGCAACTGTTCCTGCGGGTTCTGCACCACATGGACCTTCACCGCGTTCGCGAGGTAAATGACGCCCGCAGTCATCGCCCCTGCCGCCACCCCCAGCATCAACAGGGTGGAGGCGGCATTGCGGCTGCGCGGGGATTGGAAGCTTGGCACGTTGGCGCTGGGCACTTCCACCCCGGTCAGCGCGGCCGCGCCAGCGGAGAAGGCCCGCAGGATCAGGAGCGCCCCAGCCAGACCCACGAGACCGGCGTCGAGGGCTGGGTCGGGGATGATTTCGAACCGGGCGCTGGGGGCCTCGCCCAAAGTCCCGTTGAGCCGTTGGATGATACCGACGGCGCACATGCCCAGAATCGCAGCAAGGAAAACGTAGGTCGGGATGGCCAGGGCCAGCGCGTTACGCGTGACGCCGCGCAGGTTCAACAAGACCAGGACGACGACGCCTGCCACCGCCATGACCGTCTGTCCCCCGGCCAACCCGGGAGCCAGGGCTATGACATAGTGGGCGGCGGCCGACACCGATACGGCGACCGTCAGGACGTAGTCGACCATCAGCGCCGAAGCGACGGTGAGGCCAGCAGAGTTGCCCAGGTTGCGACGGGCAATCCCATAGTCGCCGCCGCCAGTGGGATAGGCGTGGACGGCCTGCCGGTAGGAAGCGATCACCACCAGCAGCACCACGAGCACCGCAAGACCCACCCATGGGGAAACCGACACGGCGGCCAGCCCCGCCAGGGCAAGGGTCAGCAGGATCTCATCGGGTGCGTATGCCACCGAGGAGAGGGCGTTGGCGGAGAACACCGGCATCGCGATCCGCTTGGGCAGGGTCTGATGCCGTAGCCGGTCGTTGCGGAACGGCTTGCCCACCACGACCCGCTTGGCGGCTTCAAAGAAAGTCAGCACAGCCCACAGACTAGCGCGTTTCCGCCCGCGCAACTCCATTAGGCTGGGTGCAGCGGACGCAGTGCCCCATCAGGGGGGCGGCGCCGACAAGCAGGCTGGCAATCGGTTGGAACGGCAGGTAGTACGGGTGGCGCATTTTGTAATCATGGGGTGTGGCCGAGTGGGCGTCAGCCTCGCTCACACGTTGGATGAGTCGGGACATACCGTCGCAATCATCGACCAGGATGACCGCGCGTTCCGGAGGCTCAGGGGCTCCTTTGGCGGCCGCAAGGTTACCGGTGTTGGTTTTGACCGGGAGACGCTGAAGAACGCCGACATCGAGAACGCCTACGCCTTCGCCGCCGTGTCCAGCGGTGACAACTCCAATATCCTCGCCACCCGGGTGGCACGCGAGACATTCCATGTGCCCCACGTGGTGGCTCGAATCTATGATCCAGGACGCGCGGAAATCTACCAGCGGCTGGGAATCCCCACGGTGGCGGCCGTACGCTGGAGCGCCGATCAGGTGCTCCGCCGAATCCTGCCGGAACAAAGCATCAACGGTGACTTCAGGGAAACCTCGGGCCGCCTGATCCTGGGCGAGCTCTCGTTGCACGATGGCTGGCTAGGCCGATCCCTCGCCGATATCGAAGCGGCCTCGGGGATCCGAGTCGCCTACCTCACCCGGTTTGGGGAGGGCATGCTGCCCACCTCGGAGACCAGCTACCAGGAAGGTGACATTGTGCATGCAATGATGCAGACCGCCGCTACCGACGAAATAGGGCGCATTCTCGCCAAGAAACCAGTGGAGGAGTCCGAGTGAGGGTTGTCATTGCGGGCGCGGGAAGCGTGGGATCTTCGATCGCAAAGGAGCTGCTCTCCAACAACCACGAGATCTTGTTGATTGACGAGAAACCCGAGGTGATTGGCCGCAGCGGGCTCAAGGGCGCCAAATGGCTGATCGGCGATGCCTGCGAGTTGACCACCCTGAAGGATGCCCGACTGGATGAAGCCGACGTGGTGGTTTCTGCCACTGGCGACGACAAGGTGAACCTGGTGGTGTCGTTGCTCGCGAAAAGCGAGTTCGGGGTGGGCCGGACGGTGGGCCGGGTCAATAACCCGAAAAACGACTGGATGTTCGACGACTCCTGGGGCGTAGACGTCGCGGTCAATACTCCCCGTCTGATGACTGCGCTGGTTGAGGAAGCAGTCGAAATCGGCGACCTGGTCCGGCTACTGACCCTGCAGAGCGGTGTCACCTCGATCGTCGAGTTTACTGTCCCCCAGGAATCCCCGATCGTGGGTCGGACGCTGGGCTCGCTGATCCTGCCCGAGGACTGCACGGTGGTGGCAATTTTGCGCGACGATGCATCGATTACACCGAGCCCGGACGACGTCGTCGAACCCGGAGATGAGCTGTTCCTGATTGCCGCGATCGCCGCGGAGGATGCGCTCCGGAGTGTCCTGTTGGCGGTTCCTGGGGAATCCGGGGATCCCGACGACGGCGGGCAGATCGACGCCCCCGGCCTGCCTTAGCTGCGTTCGCGGGGTTCGCTGGACTCCTGCGGTTGGGCCGTCGGGCGGGATACGAGCCAGGCGAGCCATAACCCCAGTGCGTAGAGCGGAAGCCCCATGATCAGCCGGGTAGTTCCGAGCGCCACGAAATTCTCCGCGAAGTAGAGGGGCATCTGCACGGCGAGCCGGAGGCCGAGGACGGTCACGATAATCCAGGTGGCGATGGTGTAGGCCCTGACCCGTTTGGGGTCTTTCCGCCATTCGACGCCTTCGCCGCGGATGAAGCCGAACAGGAGGCCGGCAATCGGCCAGCGGACCGCTATGGAGATGACCATTGCGATGATGTAGCCACCATTGGTGAAGAAACCGGGAACGAAGAAGTCCTCGGCATTCCCGGTGCGGCCGGCAACGAAGGCGCAGATCGCCACGCCGATCAGACCGGACAGCGCCTGCGTCAGGGGTGTCCGTGAAACCAACCGAATGATCGAGAAGATGGCTGCTACGCCGATGGCCGCGATCAGGGAGACCTGCAGGTCCTGGTTGATCGTGAACATGACGGTGAAGATCAGGCCCGGCAGGATGCTCTCAGCCAGCCCACGGACGCCGCCAATCGACTGCAGCACGTCGATCTGCCCGTCGTCGCTGCGCTGCACCCCGGATCGTGCGGCGTACTGACCGGCCAACTCGGCGGCGGTAGGACCCTGACGCGGGGCCGGGTTATCCCCAGACGGGGTGCTGGGGGGTTGGGTGGTACTCACTGCTGTGCCTCCGGACGGCCGATGATTTCATAGCGTGGGTTGTAGATCGTGGGCATCCCGTCCACCGGGCTGACCATTCCTTCGAAGGCAATCTGGGTTCCGGCTTCAATGCCCGGAACCCGGCGTTGCCCGATCCAGACCAGCCGCACCTGGGCGGACCGACGTCGTGAGGCGTGTACCCGACGCTCGAATCCGGCCGCCCCCGGCGGCGTGTCGTCGGAGACCACCGCAGCGAACTGGGGCGCCGCGCCCCGCGGAAGAATGGTGATCCGGGAAATGAAACCCCGTGCCCGGGCACGCCCCCGGCTGGGAAGCCCCGCCACCGTGGCCGAATGCGGGGTCCCGCCGATCCCATCGAAGCCCGGGCGGTCAGCCAATGTGAGTGATCTCGGGTCCGCGCTTCAGCGGATCGGTGAGATCGGGCTTCGGCGCCGCAGCGGCAGCCGGTGATGCGGTGGCAGTCTCCTTGGGAAGACGAAGCTGCAGCAACTCACGTGGCGGCAACGGGTGATCTCCCCGGACCACTACAACGTTGCGGAAAAGTTCTTCCATCGGTGCGGCAGCCTCGCGGTTGATCGCCGCCGGTCCACCAATCACTCCGCGCAGGAACCATCGGGGGCCGTCCACTCCAATGAACCGGGCAACCCGGTACCCAGGCTGGCCATCGGGGGTTTGAGCCGGAAGTTTGGCCACCAACTCGGTGCCGAAGGAACCGACCCGGTCCTGGACCGTTCCGCCCTGCGCGCCGACCGAGACGCCGATCTGGGACCGAATCTCGTCCCAGAGGCCGTCGGTGCGTGGTGCGGCGAACACCTGCAACTGCAGGTTGGAACCGTTGAGGTCCAGGGTGACAGCGATTACCCGTTTGGTCTTCTCTTCCACCTCGAGCCGAAGCTGGAGACCCTCGGCTGCGCCGATACGCAGCGCTCCCAGGTCAATATATCCGGCGTCGGAGTCCTTCTCCGACACGTCAAACGGGCCGTTGCTCCGCGAGACGACTACGC
>NZ_ASZW01000263.1:0-4897 GCF_000468215.1 Arthrobacter sp. CAL618
GGCCGTGTCCGTGGTGGCTGCGGGGCCCGTTGGCTCGGCGTCCGTCGGCTCGGCCGTGTCCGTGGTGGCTGCGGGGCCCGTTGGCTCAGCGGCCTCGGCAGTTTCGGTTAACTCGACCGGCGCGTCAGCGGGTGTCGTGTCTTCAGCCGGGAGATTCTGTTGCTTCTTCTTCAGGCGCCCAAAAACCATGATTGGGTTCCTTTCCTTGGGTGTGTGGATCCTCCGGGAGGGGGTTCCTGGTCTGGATATCCTTGAGGTTATGCGTGAGTCGGAGCGGCAGCAGCATCAACGCTGTAGCCTCCGGTGGAGCCGAAGCCCCCGCTGCCGCGCACTGATCCGGGGAGTTCTTCAACCACGGTAAATTCGGCGTGCTCGACCTGCTGGATGAGGAGTTGGGCAATCCGGTCCCCTCGTTGAAACGCCAGCGATTCGGTTTTGTCAGTGTTCAGCAGGGTGACAGCAATCTCGCCCCGGTAACCAGCGTCAATGGTGCCAGGTGCGTTCACCACCGTCACCCCGTGCTTCGTGGCCAAACCTGACCGGGGATGGACCAGCCCAACGTACCCGTCCGGTAGCGCGATGGCCAGACCGGTAGGCACCAGCAAACGCTCACCCGGCGCCAACCGGAAGTCGATGCGGCTCCGTAGATCAGCGCCGGCGTCACCCGGCTGCGCATATTCGGGTGGGGCCATCCCGGCGTCGAGCAGTTTGATTTGCACGGGAAGTCTCCGCTGTGGGTCCAGCACGTTCATACTCCAGCTGCCTTGAAAGTGATCGGGGTTAGGCCTTCACTCTAGCGCGAAAACCTGAACGATCACCGGGTACCGGCAGGCCAACGGGCGAGGATGAACTACCCAGGAAAATCTGGGAAGGTAGGGGTATGTCAACACCCGCGCCAGGATCATCAGTCAGCACTGTCCTCTATGAGGAGCGGCTGTGGCCCGCCCTCTGGATCTGGCTGGTCGCGGCGGGAGCGGCAGGTGCGTCAGTGGTCACGTTTGCTCCGATCAATCTCACCACCGGGTTTATTGCTGCGACTGTGGTTGCAGTGGTCCTCGGCACCCTGTTGGTCCTGTCAACCCCCCGGATCGTGGTGACCACAACACATTTGACGGTGGGGCGGGCCACGATCGAGCGCCGCTTCCTGGGCGGCGCTGCCGCCTACACCGGTGAAGACGCCACCGCGCAGCGAGGGCCGCAGCTCAATGGGATTGCCTACCTGTGTATTCGCGGCTGGATCTCACCGGTTGTCCGGGTGGAGATCACCGACCCGGATGACCCCACTCCCTACTGGCTGACGTCCACCCGGCGACCGGACCGCCTGGTGGCAGCCCTCGCCGGCTGAGGCTTCCTCCCTCGCCGGGCCGATCAGCCTTCGCAGTCGCTGCAGTAGGCAAGCCCGTCTACGTGTTTGGCGATCTGGGAACGGTGCCGGACGAGGAAGCATGACGCACAGGTGAATTCGTCGGCCTGCGCGGGAAGAATCAGCACCTGGATCTCTTCGCTGGAAAGGTCAGCTCCCGGGAGTTCGAAGGAATCCGCTGCCTCGATCTCGTCTTCGTCAACCACAGGTGACTGGTGGCCAGCGCGGTGGGCCTTCAACTCTTCAATTGAGGCGTCCCCGGCGTCCCCGGCGTCTTCGGGGGTGGTACGCGGCGTGTCGTAATCGGTCGCCATAATTGGGGGTTCACTCTCCGGTGTGCTGTGAGATTGGTTAGTCGGGACTGTCCAACGTCGAGTCCAACGCTGACAGCCGGTATTTTGTGCCCGTACGCCAAAGATTGTCGCTGAACAACCCACTCTGATCCCAATCGGCGTCGAAACTTCCGCGCCACACCACGGGTGTAGTAGGCATGTCGGCCTTCAGGTGGCAGAGTTTCAGGGTAAGGAAGCATTGTCGGCTCGGAGGATTTTCATGCAGGAACTACGGCTGGTGGGTGTTCACGAGGACGGCGGACACCTGCACTTGAACGGTGAGGACGGCTCCAACTTCAGCCTGCCGATCAACGAAGCGCTGCGCATGGCGGTCACCCGCCCAATGGAACAGCACAAGATCAGCACTCCACCTCCCCCCGCAGGCAAACCAATTGTTCCGCTCTCACCCCGCGATATCCAGTCCCGCATCCGCAGCGGTGCCACTGCCCAGGATATCGTCGACGAGTCCGGCCAGGACCTTGCGCAGGTGCTCCGATATGAAGGGCCAGTGCGAGCCGAACGCGATTATATGGCCATTCTGGCCCAGCGGGTGGAGGTTTCCTCTGCCGTGCCTTCGAACGACGGCTACCGGTCAGCCTTCGGGGAAAACCCCGCCCAACTCGGCGACATGGTCGCATACCGGTTGCAGGCGTATGGGGTCGATGCCAACGCTGTTGAGTGGGACGCCTGGCGACGCCAGGATGGACTCTGGAACGTGGTGGCACGTTTTGATCTGGCACCAGACACCAGGGTCACCGTCGGGGAGGAACCTCCCGCTCAGTGGACGTTCAACCCCAGCCGGAAAACCGTCCTGAACACCAACCGGTGGGCCCAGTTGCTCAGCGAACTGGAACCGCTCGACGGCCCCCTGCCCACACGGCGGCTCAGCGCCGTTGCTGATCATGTCTTCGACTTTGAAGCGCAGAAAACCCCTGAGGCTGCACCCGAAGAGGAAGAAGCCTCAGACAACCTGCTCGACGTCCTCCGGTCCCGNGCCGTGGCCAGCGTCTCGGCGTGGACGAGGACGGCGATGACGCCCTGGCTCATCTGCTGGCCAAGGGGGCGATTCCGGCAGCCCATCCCCGCCCCACGGAGGACGATGGGACGGAAACCCCCGCCTCAACTGATGACGACGACGTCGAGCCACGCAAGTTCGCTGGCCTGAGTCTGGCCCCGTCAGTTGCCGACGACGTCGAGTCCGGCATTGAGGGCAAAGCGACCTACAGCGACGGCACACCAAGACTCTTCGAATCGGTCAGCACCGAAACCCGGGAAATCAGCATTTTTGCCCGCCCGAATCGGCCAGCACAGCCCGGGCCGGAAGCCACCGAACCACGCGAGGATCGCGGTCCCGCTCCCGAGCACGCCTCAGCGTCCGATCGATCAGCATCCGATCGATCAGCGTCCGATCGATCAGCGAAACCGGTTGAGGAAGCATCGGATCGCAAGATCCGGCCGAAGCGTTCCAGCGTCCCCAGCTGGGACGAAATCGTCTTCGGCACCAAAAGCGACTAGTCGCAGTGAACGAGTAGGTCGCCGGGGATTTCCTGGTTGCCGCTTGCTCTTAGGCGAACGGCAGCAACATCTCGTTGCTTTTCATCGCCGTAGCGGTCCTCAGGGTGACCCTCCGCGTGTGATGGCGCCGGCAGAGTGTTTCATAGCCTGTCACTGGTGCGTGCGGGGACTCGGCAACCGAGCCGCCGGTGAGCGGTAGTTCCGGCTGGAGCGGATCCCGCGGCTCCGAGGCCAGCTCAACGTCGCCGACCACCATCTGGTCGCCCTCAACTACCATGACGCCGTCGACGGTCCTCGCGTTATGGGTTGCCCGGCGCCCGCACCAGCAAAGCGCCTCCACCTGAAGGACCTGGATCCGGTCGGCGAGTTCGATGAGCCGCTGCGAACCGGGAAAGAGCCTGGTGCGGAAATCGGAGGTGATACCGAACGCGAACACGTCCACGTCCATCTCGTCGACGATACGGGCCAGCTGATCGATCTGCTCGCCCAGATAAAACTGGGCCTCGTCGCAGATGAGGTAGTCCACCCGTTCAGCTGACGTCCGGCGCCTGACAATTTCGGCCCAGAAGTCGGTGGTGTCGGTGACTTCCACCGCTGGGGTCTGTAACCCGAGCCGGCTGGAAATCATTGCCTCCCCCGCCCGGTCATGGGAGCTGAAGAGCAGACCGGCCCGGCCGCGGGCGCGGTGGTTGTGGTCCATCTGCAGCGCCAGGGTGGACTTCCCGCAGTCCATGGTGCCGGAGAAAAAGATCAGCTCAGCCACGGGTGCCCTTCCCTCCCGGGCGGTTCAGGGTCAGGAGTGGGACTTCCCGCTCGGCCCGGGTGAGCGAGCCATGCTGGCCGACCACTTCCATGGCCGACGCGGAGGTCCGACGGCGATCGTATAACGCGATGGGCTCCCGCGCCGCGATCATGAGGTCTCCGATGCGGGGCAGCACTCGCTGATCGACCTCGCCAAACAGGCCCGCGTCAACGGCCTGGTCGCGGGTGAAGATCCATGCGAGCCGGCCGTAGGCGTCCCGCCACGCCGCCAGGAGTCGTTCCTGCCCTCGGGGGGACAGGTCCGGTTCAAAGTACAAGTGGAGCATCCGCGGCTCGCCAGCGGTGTGGGCCACCCCGTCGATGAGTTGCGGTTGGGTGGAGAAATCGTGGCGGTGGTCGACGTCGACGTCGACCATCCCGTGATCGGCGGTGAGCAGCAACAGCGTATCGGACGGTACGCGTGCCGCGAGGGTCCTGATCGCTGAGTCAACATCCTCCAACTGGTTGCCCCATTCGGCCGAGCCGCAGCCGTAGCGGTGGCCGGCCTTATCCATCTCGTTGAGATACAGGTAGACCAGCGCCCGGTCGGAGGCAGAGAGTTGCTCATGGGCGCCGCGCACCCGGGCCTGGAGTGTTCCCGCCGCCACATAACTGCCGCCCCGCAACGCCGCCCTGGTCATTGCAGAGTCGGCGAATTTGGGGAGGGACACGCTGACCACCGGGAGCTGCCCGGCCGCCTGTTCAAAGACTGAGGGATACGGTTGCCACTGCAGCGGATCGACTCCCGGGTCCCACCCGCCCAACATGTTGACGACTTTCCCCTGCTCCGGGTCCAGTACATCGTAGCCAACCAGCCCGTGCTTGCCCGGCGGCAGGCCGGTGCCCAGGCTCCCGAGGGATGCGGCTGTTGTTGAGGGGAAAGCCG
>NZ_ASZW01000264.1:0-1583 GCF_000468215.1 Arthrobacter sp. CAL618
GATGACGGCGCAGGAACGGTGCGTGACCGCCGCGTTTCTTCAGCAATGAGGAGCCGAGCCCGTCGACCACCACCACACACACTCGTGAGGCCGTGGGCAAGCCCAGGGCGTTGAGGAAGGGGCCGGACGCTGAGTCCAGTCCCAGGGCCGCCGCCGCGCTGGTGAAGACCTCGGCGACGGTGCTGCGCCCATAGGGCGGCGCCGCCGGAAGAGGCTCCCGGTGTTCGGTCAGAGATTCCACCAGCGGCTAGCCCTGGTGGTGGGTTCGGCTGAAGCGGGCGCCGAGGCCGGGCTGCCTGCGCGGCGTCGGGCTGACGGTGCTGCCGGCACCCGGCATCACCGGGTTGGCTGTGTTTACCTTCCGCAGGGCCCTGGCGAATGATTTCGCGTTCTGGACCGCCTGCATACCGTCGGCCTCAGCGCTGACGCGCAGCACGATGTCTTCCTGGGAAATGGTGCCGGTGTACCCGTGGTCGGCGTCGCACTGGGGGTCGCTGCACCCGGCCGGACCCATGTCCAGGCGCTGCCCGCCGGACCAGGCAATGGCGAGGGTCAGCTCCCGAGCCTGGTCGGAAGGCTTGTAGTCCTGGGGCTGGGCGTAGAGGTAGCTGAGGACCACTGAGCGGATCTGGCTGACCGGGACGGACTCGGTGGAAACCTGGGCCATCATCTGCTGCCCGTCCTCGTCCAGCTGCTGGTCGTCGACGTGGGTGATCACCAGCATGTCCTCGGTGAGAACCAGCACGGTGATATGGCGGTGAACCTCGTTGCGTTCGAAGTGGGTTTCGAGGTGCACCACATGGGAGAGCGGTTCCCGACCGTCAAGGGCGTCGTGCACCGTGTCTGCCACCAGGCGCGGATAAAATCCTGCCCGTTCCAGGGAGGCGTCGAGGCTGCGGCGTTCAGCGGAAAGCGATGTCATACCTCCAGTTTCCCCCACCCGGGCACCCGCCACCTAACCCGGCGACCGGTAGGGCGCGCCGTTCACCCAGGACGGCGGCCGGCGTCGTCGTTAGTCCCGCATGGCCCGTCGTGCACTGTCGGTGCGACGCTGCGGGTTGCCGACCATAATGTCGGTGCTGAGGATGACCAGTCCGGTGGCCGAGACCAGCACCGGGTTGAACTCAAGCAAAGCGATCTCCGGGTGGTGGTCCTTGAGGACAGCCACCCGGCTGATCAGGTTTTCGATCGCGGCGATGTCGGTCGCCGGCAGGCCCTGGTAGCCAAACAGTTTGCGGGATGCGCGCGGGCCGCGGACCAGATCGGAAACGTCGACGGCGGATAGCGGCGGGATGCTGTGCGCCCAGTCATCGAGAAGGTCGACGGCGTCGCCTGCCAGTCCGAAGGACAGCACCGGCCCCAGCAGGGGATCTTCAATTGCGCGGAGCGTACAGGCCTGTCCGGAGGGCGCCATGGACTGCACCTCCATTCCGCTGACTCCGAAGGGTGCTAGGACCTTCTCCATCTGCGAAATGTTCTGGCGGAGGGATTCTGCGTCCTCGATGTTCAACCGGACGCCCCCAAGGTCGAGGCGGTGCCGTAGATGTTCGTCGACGGTTTTGATGACCACCGGCCACCCGAGC
>NZ_ASZW01000265.1:0-7520 GCF_000468215.1 Arthrobacter sp. CAL618
GGACGGCGGGTAGCAGGGAGATGCCGTAGTGGCCGAGCAGGGTGGCCGACTCGGCGCCGTCCAGCCGGGTCAGGCCATCGCCGTCGACCCGGAGCAGCGCCTGCTGCAACACCGCAGACGCGGCATCGGAGTCGATGTCAGCCGGTTCGTGGAAGCCGCCGCTGTCCCGGGAGCGCCATCGGGCATAGGTCACCACTGCGCCGAGGGCGGCGACGGCGGCCCCCGGTCCCGCGTAGCAGGGCACCCCACGCTGGCTTGGCACCGCGGCGTCCCCGTCGGCTGACGCCAGCGGGTTTCGGGGTGAAGCCAATAACCCATCTGATTGCACAGCCGGGTCCAGGATGCCAGCAAAGGAGGCGACAAGAGGCTTGTTGGCTGTCTCGGCGCAGTCCCGCAGGCAGTCGGCAATGGCCTCGACTGTCAGCCCGGGCGCCGGGAGCAGGGCGACAACGGCCGAGTGCACTTCGTCGTCGGACAGCGCGTCGAGAATTGCCGCGCGCAGGACTGGCAGCGCAATGGACTGCCCGGTGTCCAGATCAATGTCCGTCACCAGCCGCCGCACGTCGAGGGACTGGGCAGCGGCGGCATCGGCGACCACCTTGCCGAGAGCCAGCGAATTACTGAAAACGGCGAGCGCTGGACCGGCCGGGAGGGGTTGGCTGACGAGAATCTGGGCAATGTCCACCAACTGGGCGGTCGTTTCCACCCGGATGACCCCCGATTGCCTCAGCATTGCGTCGAGTGCTCCCGAGGGGGCCTGGGTGGTGCGGACGGCGTGGCCGGGCGGTAGTTGCAGGCCCATCACATCGGACTTCGCGACGATGACCGGTTTGGTCTTCGCCAGCCGGCGGGCAATCCGGGAAAACTTGCGTGGGTTGCCCACCGACTCCAGGTAGAGCCCCACGGCGCGGGTGGACGGGTCATCCTCCCAGTACTGCATTGCGTCATTGCCCGAGATGTCGGCCCGGTTGCCGGCAGACACGAAGGAGCTCAGGCCCAGTCCGCGGCGTCCTGCCGCCGCATACAACAGCACTCCGATCGCCGCTGACTGGCTGAACAAACCCAGTGCACCGGCGGCCGGCAGCGCGGGGGCCATCGAGGCATTGAGCCTGACCTCCGGGTGCGTGTTGACCAGGCCCAGAGATGCCGGGCCGACCACCCGCATGCCGTAGGCCCTCGCACGATGCACCAGGGCCCGCTGCCGGGCCAGCCCTTCGGCGCCGTCGTCGGCGAACCCGGCGGTCGCCACGAGGAGGCCCTTCACACCGGCCACGCCGCACTGATCCACGACCGACGCCACCTGGTCATAGGGGACGGCGATCACGGCTAGTTCGACCGGCCCCGGGACTTCGCCGATGGAGGCGAACGAAATCATGCCCGCCAGTTCGAAAGCCTCGGGATTCACCGCATACACGTCACCGGTGTAGCCGCCATCGATGATGTGTTCCAGGAAGGAATACCCGACGGTCCCCCACTCGCGGCTGGCACCGATTACAGCGACCGACGACGGCGAGAGCAGTCCGGCGACGCTGCGTGCCTCGGCGCGGTGTTCCCGGGACTCCATCACGGCGCGTGACTTCTCGGTGGGGTCGATGTTGAACTCCAGCATCACCACGCCGTCGTCGAAGCGCCGTTGCACCTCGTAGCCGGCCTCGGCGAAGACGGTGATCATCTTGCGGTTTTCCGGCAGGACCTCTGCGGAGAACCGGCTGATGCCGTTCTCCCGGGCAGCCGCGGCGAGGTGTTCGAGCAGGATCGACCCCAACCCCCTGCCCTGGTGGGCATCAGAGACGTTGAAGGCGACCTCGGCTTCGGTGGGGTCATCGAGCCGGTCGTACCGCCCAATACCCAGAATGTCCGTACCGCGGGTGACGACGAACGCCACGCGGTCCCGGTGGTCCACCTCAGTGAATCGTTTGAGCTCTTTGTTGCTCAGCGAGGACTTGTAGGTGAAGAACCTCAGGTAGATCGAGTTCTCGGACTGTTGCATGTGGAAGTGCTGCATTGCTGGCGCATCATCGGGCGAAATCGGCCGCAAATGTGCAGTGGCGCCGTCCCGCAACACGACGTCGGCCTCCCAATATTCCGGGTAATGTCCGTCAGCCGCCATAGACTCACCCTAGTGGGCGTTCGGCGTTCACGTCATTACCCTTGGCAGCACCTACCCTTTTTCACAACCCGAGGACCATCCGATCATGGCCAGGCGCCAAAGCACAGCAGCCCCGGTGGATTACACCGAGAACATCATCGACATTGACGTCACTTCCGAAATGGAAGGCTCTTTCCTTGAGTATGCGTACTCGGTGATTTACTCCAGGGCCCTACCCGATGCCAGGGACGGGCTGAAACCCGTGCAGCGGCGCATCCTGTACATGATGACCGATATGGGGCTGCGCCCGGACCGTGGCCATGTGAAGTCCGCCCGGGTCGTGGGCGAAGTGATGGGTAAGCTCCACCCGCACGGCGACGCCGCGATTTACGACGCAATGGTCCGCATGGCACAGGACTTTTCGCTGCGCCTGCCCCTGATCGATGGGCACGGCAACTTCGGGTCACTCGATGACGGCCCGGCCGCCCCCCGCTACACCGAGGCCCGCCTCGCCGCGGCGGCCCTCACCATGACCGACCACCTCGACGAAGACGTGGTGGACTTCGTCCCGAACTACGACAACCAGCTCATGCAGCCGGAGGTGCTCCCCGCCGCCTTCCCCAACCTGCTGGTCAATGGGGCGACCGGCATCGCCGTCGGTATGGCGACGAACATGGCCCCCCACAACCTGGGCGAGGTAATCGCGGCAGCCCGGCACCTGATCGCCAACCCTGACGCCGGGCTCGATGACCTGATGCGTTTCATCCCCGGACCGGACCTTCCCAGTGGCGGTAAAATCGTGGGGCTTGAGGGTGTGCGGGACGCCTATGCGACCGGCCGGGGGTCCTTCAAAACCAGGGCCACCGTGGGAATCGAGCAGCTTTCCGCCCGGCGCACCGGCCTCGTGGTGACTGAGCTGCCCTACACGGTGGGCCCCGAAAAGATCATCGAGAAGATCAAAGACGCCGTCACATCGAAGAAGCTCCAGGGCATCTCCGACATTGTGGACCTGACCGACCGGCGTCACGGGCTGCGCCTGGTGATCGAGCTGAAGAACGGCTTCAACCCCAACGCCGTGCTGGCCCAGCTGTACCGGTACACGCCGATGGAGGACTCGTTCGGCATCAACAATGTGACCCTCGTTGACGGTCAGCCCCGGACGCTCGGCCTGGTGGAGTTGCTGCAGGTCTACATCAAGCACCGACTGTCGGTGGTCCGCCGCCGCACCGCCTACCGGTTGGGACGCAAGAAGGACAGGCTTCACCTGGTCGAGGGTCTGCTGATCGCGATCGTCGATATTGACGAGGTCATCCAGATCATTCGCTCTTCGGATGAGTCGGCCCAGGCCCGGGAACGGCTGATGTCGATCTATGATCTGACCGAGCTGCAGGCGAACTACATTCTTGAGCTTCGGCTGCGTCAGCTGACCAAGTATTCACGCATCGAGTTGGAGAAGGAGCAGGACGAACTGCGCCGGGAGATTGCCCTGCTGGAGGAACTGCTCGGCTCGGAAGAGAAGCTGCGGGCCCTCCTGTCGGAGGAACTTGCAGAGGTGGCGGCGAAGTTCGCCACCCCCCGTCGCACGGTGTTGCTGGAGTCCGAGTCCAGTGCACCACTGAAGGGCACGGTGATGCCCGCGGCAATATCGCCCGGCGGGAAAACGACGCCGTTACCCCTGGAAATTGCTGACGATCCCTGCTGGGTGATCCTGTCGACGTCGGGACAGCTGGCACGCACCGCCGACCAGGAACCGTTCGGTGAGGGCGGGCAACGGGTCAAGCACGACGTGTTCAGTTCGGTGATTCGTTCAACGGCGAGGGCGGAGGTTGGAGCGGTCACCTCGGCCGGGCGAATGCTGCGCCTTCAGGTGATGGATATGCCTGCTCTCGCACCAACCGCCGGGATTCCCAATCTGGCGGGCGGCGTACCGGCGCAGGAGTTCATGACCCTGCTGCCCGGGGAATCCCTGGTGGGGTTGGCACCGCTCGACGCGGTAATCGCCCTGGGCAGTGCGCAGGGCGTGGTGAAACGGGTTGCCCCCGAGTATCCATTGAACCGCGACGAATGGGAGATCATTTCCCTCAAGCCCAAAGACAAGGTGGTGGGCCTGGCCGCGGCCAGTGACCAGGACCTGCTGGTCTTCATCACGGCCCAGGCGCAGCTGCTGCGTTTCCCCGCATCGACCGTCCGTCCGCAGGGCCGCACCGCCGGTGGTATGGCAGGCATCAAACTGGGATCCGGTGACTCGGTCATCCACTTCGGCGCTGTGGGTGCCGAGGATTCGGCCGCCGTCGTCGTGACGATTGCCGCCGCGAGCGGAGCGCTGCCGGGCACCTCGGCTGGATCGGTCAAGGTGACCGATTTCGCGGAGTATCCGACCAAGGGTAGGGCTACAGCGGGGGTCCGGGCCCACCGGTTCCTCAAGGATGAGGACATCCTGCTGCTCGCCTGGGCCGGACACGGTCCGGCAAAAGCCGCGTCAGCTTCCGGTGTGTCCAGGGCCCTCCCCACCGAACACGGGCGCCGTGACGGTTCTGGTGTCACCCTGAGCCAGTCAGTCGACTCGATCGGACCCAGCCTCGTCTAGGGTTAGCCCCGGTCTAGGGTTGGCCCCGGCTATGGTTGGCCCCGGTCTAGGGTTGGCCCCGGCTATGGTTGGCCGGGGCCAATCGCGTCCATGGTTTAGATGCGCAGTTCGTACACCCTGACCCGGTGGGTGGCTTCGTAACCCAGACGTTCGTACAGGCCGAGGGCACCCGACGGGTTCTCGGTATCGACGCCCAGGCCAGCGTGCTCGATGCCGTCAGCTTTGAAGCGGCGCATCGCCTCGACCAGCAGGGCCGGGGCGAGCCGCAGGCCCCGCCATTTCCGCCGCACTCCCAGCAGGTCGGTGTAGCCCTCGGTGTGGCCCAGCAGTTCCCCGGACGCGGGATCGTAACTGGCCAGCTGGTAGGCAGCCACTTCGCCGGACGCCTCGTCCACCACCGCGAGGCTCCATTCGGGTTTAAACTCGGGGTGCGTCACGGTGAACCGCCAGGACTCCTCGTCACGTGGTTCACTCCCCCAGTGGTCCTGGAACGCCTCGTTGTGGGCGAGCCGCACCGCCTCGGACAGATCGTCCGAGAACGTGACAATCTGCAGTCCGGCTGCAATATCGACTTCGGGGATCTCCGTCTGCAGCGGACGGGTCATCTCCGTGAAATACCTGACGACGGCGTTGCCGGTAGCTTCCATCAGCGCGAGCTGGGATGGCACCCGTTCCTCCGCGTAGGTACGCAGCACTCCTGCCCCGGCGCCGTCGTCGTCCAACCGGCGACGCGCGCGCCCCGCCTGCCAGGAGTAGAGTGCGGTACCGATCCCCTGCCGGCGCCTGGCGGGGTCAACCCCACCCATACTGTAAACCACAGTGGACCCGGGATTCCGCTGGATTACCCCCACGGCGCGGGGCACACCCGCATCGTCGAGACCCAGGATGGTGTCCTTTGCCGGGTCGGTTTTCGATGAGCCCAGTATCTGCTCCAGGTCGGCCCGCTCCTCCACCCAGTCCGGCTGGTCTTCCTTGGCCATCCGGTGCAGCAGCTCATGCCAACTACCCAGATCATTAGGCGTGATGGCACGCCAATGCAGCGGCGTGCCGGAGGGAAAGAAGTCCGATTCTGGCTTTGTCATGGCAAAAGCCTAAATCACCGGAACGGTCAACCATCGGCTGAGCAACCGACATCTTGTTCTACCGCATGTAGAACCTTGGCGAAAAAGAGAGTAGATTTGAAGTACTCATCCACAATTTTAGCGAAGGACTTGCATGGCCACCCTCGGAGAACTCGAACGCACAGTGATGGATTTGCTGTGGGGCACCCCCGGGGCACTGACCGCGAACGCACTGCGCGACATGCTGGCGTTGGCGACGAAGGAAGCCGTGGGCAAGGAGCTCGCCGTCACGACAGTCCTGACTGTCCTCTCACGGCTGGAGAAGAAGGGGCTCGTGGAACGGGAGCGGGAAACCCGCCCGCACCGCTACCGTGCGATCACCAGCCGGGAGGAACACACCGCCGAGTTGATGCACGAAGTCCTCGTCACCGCCCCAGACCGGGAAGCAGTCCTGGCACGGTTCATCGGAAGCGTTTCCGACAGCGAGGCACAGGCTCTGCGCAAACTGCTCGGCAGCTGAACGGATGCTTTGGGCCGCCCATTTTTTGGCCGGGCTCGCCGTCGTCCTCGCCTGGCCTGCGCCGGTAGCCCTGTCTCGGGCAAAGTGGCCCACCCGTTCACCGTTTACGGCGATGATTCTGTGGCAGGCGATCGCCCTCGCGGGCGGACTGTCAATGATTGGCGCGATGCTGGTCTGGGGTCTCGACCCGCTCGGCGACAACCTGGTGGAAGCCCTTGGCCGCTTCGGCGACATGGCGTTTGCCAACCAGCCGGTCGACACGCTCGGCCTGGTCCACGTCTTCGCCCTGAGCGCCGCTGGGCTGCTCAGCGCCCACCTGATCTTTACCCTGCTGCTGACCTACGCCAAGATTCGTGGGCAGCGTAAGCGACACCGGGACATGCTGAACCTGCTCAGCTCCCCGGCAGCAAACCGGCCGGCAACGCTGGTGATCAACCATCCCACCCCTGTGGCCTATTGCCTTCCGGGTGGTGCCAGATCAGTGACCGTGCTCTCCGACGGGCTCCTCGACCTGCTGACCCCCGCCGAACTCGACGCCGTACTGGTGCACGAGCTGGCACACCTGCACCAGCGACATCACCTACTCCTGTGGGCGTTTGCGGCCTGGCGCGCGGCCCTCCCGTGGCTGCCCACGTCACAACTGGCGCAGCGGGCCGTCAACGAGTTGATCGAGATGCTCGCCGACGACGAGGCTCTGAAGCAGGTCCGGGAGCCAGTCCTGGCCCGGGCGATCGCTATCGTCGCCTCCGGGTCGCTGCCCGACCAGCAGGGCGGCTTCGCCCACGGTGACTCGTTTGCGGTGACGGCGCTTGCTCCCGGCGCGACCCCTGACCAGGATGCTGGTGCCACCCTTAACCGGATTCACCGGCTACTCACTCCGCAGCCGCCCTTGTCGCTGCCCCAGCAGGCGGCCGCCCTCGGTGCCTCGGGACTGCTACTGGGGGCGCCGACGCTACTGCTGATTGCCCCCTGGGTGCTGGGTTAGCGCTGCCTGGCGCTGGTTTTATGAGCAATGCTCCCACTGATCGGGCACGGTCACTGGGATTGTCTAGATACTCTCAGTGACCGTCGGTGATCGTTGGGACACTTAGTCGCGGCATCCGGCGCGGCTGGTACAGGAAACTGTGGAAATAATCCGCGCCCCAAACCGGGAGTGTTAGCTCGGCGAGCTAATGAGTTGGCTCGTGGCAGGTGCCATGACGAGCAGTCATGGGAGCGGATCGTGTGGCACTATCTGCTTTCCGGAGATACGAAAGTGGCAGG
>NZ_ASZW01000266.1:0-4871 GCF_000468215.1 Arthrobacter sp. CAL618
CCCGCCACTTTCAATTCAGTTCACAAAGAAACTCCGTGAGTCAGGGTATTAGCCGTTGACTCGTACGAAGTATGAACCGCCGAGGTCGGACAGTGGGTGCTCGATGGTGAGGTTTGATCCGTTCATGCCGCTGCTGATGACCTTGCCGTTGCCGACGTAGATGGCAATGTGGCCGGGGCGGACGACGAGATCGCCGGGCGCGGGGCTGGAGACCCGGGTTCCGTACTGGTCGAACTGCAGGGGTCCAAGGTCGCCGACGTTCAGGCCGATGGAGCGCAGAGCGCGTTCGACGAGGATGGTGCAGTCCTGGATGGAACCGAGCTGCCCATAGGCCGAGGCGACCAGTGCTGCGCCAACTCCGCTGGCCGGAGCTGCCTTGGCTGCGGGTGCGATCGGGGTGATGGCACCGGAGGCCAGTGTCATCATTGCTGGTGCCGCATCGGCAGCGGGTGCGGCCGGTGCTGGAACTACTGCCGGTGCGGCGGGTGCTGGTGCAGGTGTTGAGTAGAACGCCTGGCTTGCAGTTGCTGCTGGAACGGCGGCTGCACTGACGGCTGCACTGACGGCTGCGCCGCCGGTGAGCTGGATCTGCTGACCTGGGTAGATGATTGAAGCGTAGGATAGGCCGTTTTGCGCCAACAGGGTGTCGAGGTTAATACCGTGCAATGCGGCGATCGCTCCCAGCGTGTCTCCGGCTGCGACAGTGTGGACTCCTGTTGCGGGTGCTGAGACTGCCGGAGCGGTGGTTGCTGCGCCCTGGGTGTAGGTTCCTGCGTGGGCGGTCGCTCCGACGGAGAAGACGAGGCTGCCGGTCGCGACGGCGATGATGGCTGGCTTGCCCAGTGCTACGGCCTTGGTCCTGGCCGACTGGGTCAGACCCTCGAGGGCGATGGAGTGGGTGGTGGCGGCGCGGTGGCGTGCCGAAATGGACTGACGTGACATGATTGTTTGCCTCTCCCATGCCTGCGGGGTGAGCTGTCGGGTTCGGATGGGAGTCACCCGGTCGTCCGCAACCTATGTGCCGCACCTGCAATCGCGAACGATGCTGCAGGTGCTGCACTGGATAGTCGGATCGACTTAACCCCGAGGGTCACCGCGTGCGGTGGCCCGGTGGAAACGTGGTTCCCCCGTCCCTGCCATCTGGATTGTGCGAACGGGTCCCGGTGCAGCGGCAGGGCTCGGCATTCTGCGCGGGAATGTGATCTCGGCGGGGTGCCGGGATCACTCGAATGAGAATACCCCACCGTGGTATCGAAGTCACGTTAAGGTAACGGGATTTTCAAGGATCACCGCACCCGCGGGCCGCCGACCCTCCAGGGAACCTATTTCATCTATCGAGCGTTCACGGCGGGGTGGATCGTCGATGATACTTATAAAGGCCGCGCAGAGCGCATGGTCGAGGACGTACCAACGGCCTCATCTGGGTCCGACCAGAACAGGTCGGAGCATTGAAAGGATAGCGCCGTGAACGCCGGAGCCGGACCTCGGAACAGTACCGATGACACCCCTGGGGCAGCTGCCACGGAAGTCCCCGCGCCGGAGTCCACCGTCGCGGATCAGCCGGTTACCGCCGGTGCGGTGCACGGTTATTCCCCGGACAAGGCGGCCTATTTGCGGCGTCTGAAGCGCATTGAAGGACAGGTCCGTGGGATAGCACGGATGGTCGACGAAGATCAGTACTGCATCGACATTCTCACCCAGGTCGCGGCGGTCAACAGTGCCATGCACGCCGTGAGTTTGGGCCTGCTGCAAAACCACTTGCAACACTGCGTCGTCACCGCAGCCCAAGAAGCCAAAACCACTGGGTCCTCCGAAGCCGTCGACGCGAAGGTCAAGGAAGCAACACAGGCAATCAGCAGACTACTGCGCTGAGCCTTCCGTCGGCGCATATGCGCTCCCAGGCTTCATCAGGTTGGCGTGAGTGGCTTCAATTGGTTAGCCCGGCCGGATGAGCTTCGGGAACGGCCACGAAGACGGTTTCGATTCCCGCGTCGGTGACTTTATCTGCCTCATCGGGCAGAAGCACACCCGAGGGTGTTCATCCGTACCCAGAATCGGTGAGATCCACCTCGCGCCCGGGAAATCCGGCCGGACCAGGGAAAAAGTCAGGCGCTCAAAAGCTGGTACCCGGCCTGCTCGACCGCCGAGCGTACTGCTGCTGAGGGAACCGCCTCGTTACTGTAAACGGTGACCGTGGAGGTCCCGCCGGACACGAGATCAATCTGGACGTCGGTGACGTCATCAATCCCGCCGACTGCAGAGCTAACCCGGGACGCGCACGACCCACAGGTCAGGCCAGCGACACCGAAACTGGCGCTGATGCTGCCAGCTTGGGGAACCGTTTTGGCTTTGCTGTCCTGGGGGGCGCAGCAGGCACATCCGGAAGATGATGTGTCGGTCAGGGTCAGTTCGGAAGAAGTGCCGCACATGAGGGTCTCCAAAAAGTGAGGAATGGTTGTTCGAGAATCAGCGGGTGTAGCCATCCGGGTCATTCACGTTGGCTACAGCTGCTTGAGGGACCTTCTGGGAGTAAGCGGCCCATTTAGGGCCGGACTTCCCACTTGGGTACTCATAAGGTATACCCCCTAGGGGTATATGTCAAGGGTTGATCCGGGTACCCGGATCCCGCAGCGACTGAAGTCACCCTGGGACCGATTGGGACCTAAGACTCTACTTTTGGGCCGACGCTAGGCGGAGACTGGAAATCATCTCGAGGTGAAAGGTATCCGGCATGATGTGGGGTTATGGGCAGGGATCAGCGTGGATGTGGCTTTGGGGCGTCCTCCTGATCATCGGGATTGTGCTGTTGGTACTGCTCGCAGTCAGGGTCCTTGGCAACGGAGGCCGTGTCGGATACGCGTCACGGGATGCCTCAGGGGTGGGCGGCCCGCCCCACGGCCGGAGCACCGCCCACCAGATCCTGGACGAGCGCTTCGCGAAGGGAGAACTCACCGCCGACGAGTACCGCGAACAGCTCGAAGTTCTCGGTGAGGGCCCGTAGCAAACCCCCCATCAGCCGCCGCCAAGCGCTGCTACTGGGGGGACTCGGCATCGCGGGGACGGCGACTGGAGGTGCAGGCCTGATCTGGACGCTAACAACGCGGGAGCCACCCGTCACGGGAAGCGAACTAATCCAACCTCCAGAGTTACGAAGCAACAACGGTCAGCTACAGGTACGGCTGGAAGCCGCACCGGGACAAATATTGCTGGCCGGCCGACAGGCCGCAGCCCTCGGTTACAACGGGGGTATCCCCGGCCCGACACTCCGCGTACAAGCTGGCGATGTCCTCAAGATCAGACTCGTCAACAACCTGGACCAGCCCACCAACCTGCACGTTCACGGGCTTCACGTTTCTCCCGAAGACAATGGGGACAATGTCTTCATCTCAGTCGACCCCGGCAACACCTTCGACTACGAATACAAACTCCCAGAGGATCATCCACCTGGCGTGTACTGGTACCACCCACACCACCACGGCATGGTCGCCGATCAGATCTTCGCCGGGCTCTTTGGAGCAATCATCGTTGAGAATGTGGAACCCATCGAGGTGAGTACGGAACGGGTACTGGTCATTTCGGACACCACCCTGGACGGACTGGGAAACATCGTCGCAGTCCCGGCGATGGAACGGATGATGGGCCGGGAAGGTGAACTGATCCTGGTCAACGGGCAAAGCAACCCGCAATTCAGTGCCCGCCCCCGGCAACGGGAACGGTGGCGCATCATCAACACGTGCGTGTCCCGTTACCTCCGCCTACAGGTCGACGAGGGGCAACTGCAGCTTCTCGGCATTGACTCCGGGCGCCTACCAACACCCGAGAACGTGGATCGACTTCTCCTGCTGCCCGGAAACCGGGCCGATCTTCTCATCTCCATCCCGGCCGGTGATTCCGTGCTCCGAGCGTTCTACCAGCGCCGGGGAAGGGCGCCGGGAATGACGGGACGGGAATCCGGAGCACGCAACAACCCGGCCGACCGCCCCGACGGCTTCGCGCTGGCCACCCTCCACGTGTCCGGCGAACCGGTCGCATCCCTGACAGCCCCGACCACGCAAAAGGGACTGGGAGACCTGAGGTCAGCCCCCATCGCGGCACGCCGGGAAATCGTCATGGCCGGCGGGGGCATGGGCATGATGCGTTTCACCATTAACGGCAACGAATTTAACCGGGACAGAACAGACACAACGGTAGCGGCCGGGAATGTGGAGGAATGGACGCTGACCAACACGAGCCCCATGGACCACCCGTTCCACCTGCACGTCTGGCCGATGCAAATTATTGAAGAAAACGGCCAGGTAGCGAACACAACGATATGGCGGGACGTGGTGAACGTGCCCGCCAACGGAAGTGTCAAAGTTCGGGTGGCTTTCAACGATTTCCGCGGACGCTCCGTCTACCACTGCCACATCCTGGATCACGAAGACCTCGGCATGATGGGGACCATCGAAGTCCGCTGACAAATCCGTAGCAAGACTTATCCGACTGACCTTGTGCCCTTGGCGGGACTTGACCCCACGAGGGGTCAGGCGTCAATCCGCTCCCGGTCCAGGGAGGCGGCGCCAGCCACGATGAAATCCTTGCGCGGGGCGACGTCGCTGCCCATCAACAGATCGAACACCCGCTCAGCCGATTCGGCTTCCTGGATCCGCACCCGCCGAAGAGTCCGGTGCCTCGGGTCCATGGTGGTTTCCGCCAGCTGCTCGGCGTCCATCTCACCGAGCCCCTTGTACCGCTGGATGGGTTCCTTGTAACGCTTGCCCTGCTTTTCCAACTCTGCCAGCAGCCGGGAGAGTTCCTGCTCGGAGTAGGTGTAGATGGTGTCATTCGTTTTTGACCCGTGGTTGACCACCTCGACCCGGTGCAACGGCGGG
>NZ_ASZW01000266.1:4880-20631 GCF_000468215.1 Arthrobacter sp. CAL618
CCGCATACACCCGGCCGGCGTCTACGAGCGGCCGCATGTACCGGAAGAAAAGGGTGAGGAGCAGCGTGCGGATGTGGGCGCCGTCAACGTCGGCGTCGGTCATCAGGATCACTTTCCCATACCGCGCTGCGTCCAGCTGGAAGCTGCGGCCCGACCCGGCGCCCACCACCTGGATCAGCGCCCCACACTCGGCGTTGGCGAGCATGTCCCCCACCGATGCCTTCTGTACGTTCAGGATCTTGCCCCGGATGGGTAGCAACGCCTGATAGTCGGAGGAGCGGGCGAGCTTGGCGGTGCCCAGCGCACTGTCACCCTCGACGATGAACAGTTCGGACCGTTCGACGTCGTCAATCCGACAGTCGGCCAGCTTCGATGGCATTGAGGACGTTTCCAGGGCGTTTTTTCGCCGCTGGGTTTCCTTGTGTACCCGCGCCGAGATCCGGGATTTCATCTCGGCAACAACTTTTTCCAGCAGGAGCGCGCTCTGGGCCTTGTCGCCCCGGGCCGTGGAGTTGAGCTTGGCCAGAATCTCCTTTTCGACCACTTTCGCGACGATTGCCCGCACCGCGGAAGTGCCCAGGATTTCCTTGGTCTGGCCCTCAAATTGGGGCTCTGCCAGACGCACGGTCAGGACCGCTGTCAGTCCGGCGAAGACGTCATCCTTCTCGATCTTGTCGTTGCCGGCCTTGAGCTTTCGAGAGTTGGCCTCGATCACTTTGCGGAAGGACTTCAGGAGGGACTGTTCGAAACCGCTCTGGTGGGTGCCGCCCTTGGGAGTGGCAATGATGTTCACGAAGCTCTTCACCGTGGTGTCGTAGCCGATCCCCCAGCGCAACGCGATGTCCACCTCGCAATCGCGTTCCACCTCGGCGATCTCGCTATGCCCGTTCTCGCCCAGCACCGGCACCGACTCCTTGAACCGGCCTGAGCCGTGCAGGCGCCACACATCGGTCACCGCGCTGTCCGCTGCGAGGAAGGTGGTGAACTCCGAGATTCCGCCGTCGTGCTGGAAGACTTCCTCCAACGCTCCCGCCTCGGCTGCGGTGCCAGGGAGGCGCCGCTCGTCACGGAGGGTGATCCTCAGCCCTGGGACCAGGAAGGAGGTTTGGCGGGCCCGTGCCTGGAGTTCCTCGTAGGAGAATTTTGCGTCCGGGGTGAAGATTTGCCGGTCAGCCCAGTACCGGATCCGGGTACCTGTCACACCCCGTTTGGTGGTGCCGACCACCTCGAGCCGGGAGCTTTCGAGGAACGGTTCGAACTTGGCGGTCGGTGACGGTGACTTCGCGTCCAGGAAACGGCCAGGTTCGCCACGCCTGAACGACATCTGGTAGGTCTTGCTGCCGCGGTCAACCTGGACATCCAGCCGGGCTGACAGGGCGTTGACCACGCTGGCGCCGACACCGTGGAGGCCGCCGGAGGCCGTGTACGAACCGCCACCGAATTTTCCGCCGGCATGCAGTTTTGTGAAGACCACCTCGACGCCGCTCAGACCGGTCTTGGGTTCCGCGTCCACCGGAATGCCCCGCCCGTCGTCGTGAATCTCGACCGAACCGTCCGGGTGGAGTATCACCTTGATGCTTTGGCCGTGTCCGGCGAGTGCCTCATCCACCGAGTTGTCGATGATCTCCCAGAGACAGTGCATCAATCCGCGGGAATCAGTTGACCCGATATACATGCCGGGCCGTTTACGGACGGCTTCAAGGCCTTCCAGGACGGATAGGTGCCGGGCGTTGTATTCGGTGCTTGGTGGCGCCACGTTGGGTGAGACTCCTTGGCAGGGGGTACAGGTGAGAGGCGACACCGGTCTTCGGGCGCCGCGCCGGGGGCCTCCGGACGCATGGCTTAAGCATATTCCCCCACCCGGGTCGTTCGGCTTAGGCGGGCCGCAGATCAAGCGGCAAAGGTGTGACGACGTCGGTCTATGCTACGCGCTCAGCGAAAGACCACCCAGCCTGCAATAGAACGGCAACGAATAGTGGTTATATGAACTACAGGAACCACTAAGGAGGCAATCATGACAACAGCAGTAGCAACCCGCGAGATGTCCGCGCTGGACCGCTGTGACCGCTGCGGAGCCCAGGCCTATGTGCGCGCAGTTCTTCAGTCCTCCGGTGGTGAGCTGCTTTTCTGTGGCCACCACGCACGTTCCGTCGAGTCGAATCTGCGTCCGCTGACGTCCGAGTGGCAGGATGAGACCAACCGTCTGAATGCAGCACCCGGACCGGTAAGCGAAGACTAAGAGCACCACCGACGGGCCGGCAATCCGGACCCGTTAAATCGAAAGTACCCCCACACTGATGTGTGGGGGTACTTTTTGCTATGGGGCTGGTTTCCCAACCCCATAGCGAGTCCTAGTCCAGGTAGTCGCGCAGCACCTGGGACCGCGATGGGTGGCGCAGCTTCGACATGGTCTTCGATTCGATCTGGCGGATCCGCTCCCGCGTCACCCCGTAGACCTTCCCGATTTCGTCTAACGTCTTCGGCTGACCATCAGTCAGGCCGAAGCGCATCGCCACGACCCCTGCTTCGCGTTCTGACAGGGTGTCAAGAACCGAGTGCAACTGTTCCTGCAACAGGGTGAAGCTGACCGCATCCGCGGGCACCACTGCCTCGGAGTCCTCAATGAGGTCACCGAATTCAGAATCACCGTCTTCGCCCAGCGGCGTGTGCAACGAAATGGGTTCGCGGCCATACTTCTGGACCTCGACAACCTTCTCGGGAGTCATATCCAGTTCAAGGGCCAGCTCTTCAGGCGTCGGTTCGCGGCCGAGATCCTGGAGCATCTGGCGCTGCACACGGGCCAGCTTGTTGATGACCTCGACCATGTGAACCGGAATACGAATGGTCCGCGCCTGGTCGGCCATGGCGCGGGTGATCGCCTGACGGATCCACCAGGTGGCGTAGGTGGAGAACTTGAAGCCCTTGGTGTAGTCGAATTTCTCGACGGCACGGATCAGACCGAGGTTACCCTCCTGAATGAGGTCGAGGAACAGCATGCCGCGGCCGGTGTAACGCTTGGCCAGGGAGACAACCAGACGAAGGTTGGCTTCCAGCAGGTGGTTTTTCGCCCGCTTGCCGTCATGGATGACCCATTCGAGTTCGCGGCGTAGTTTCGGATCGAGCGGCTTGGCCGCATCCTTATCGGCCGCCAGCTTCTCCTCGGCGAAGAGGCCAGCCTCGATGCGCAAAGCAAGATCAACTTCCTGCTCCGCATTCAGGAGGGCCACCTTGCCGATCTGCTTCAGGTAGTCCTTGACGGGGTCAGCGGTGGCACCCGCTGAGATGACCTGCTGGGCAGGGGCGTCGTCGTCGTCGGCGTCTGAATAGACGAAGCCAGATCCGGCCTTGGTCTCAGCCTCGGCTGCGGCCCGTTCGGTGGTTTCGGCAGGCTCGACCGGGTTACCGGCGGCGTCAAGCTCGGGGCTATCGTCTTCGACCTCGGCGGCCGCGGCGTTCTGGGCGGCAGCGGCTTTGGCTGCCCGCGCTGATAGCGGCTTGGCAGCAGCGGTCTTCGGTGCCGCCTTCTTGGGGGCGGCCCGGCGTTTGGTGGTCGTTGCTCCGGGTTCTGTTACATCCGGTGCAGTTGTCTTCTTGGCCGACACAGAGAACCTTTCATACGGCGTCTGTGATGTTACCAAGGGGGCAACACCACTATGACCCTGTCAAGTCCGTGAATGAATTCAAGCGGCTAAACGGGGCGTTCCTCATTGAAGTGGAACCGTCCCGCCCTCTGCCCTATTCCCAACCATCCTGCGAAGAATGGCCGATCTGACAGAGTAAAACACTACTTGATACACGAACCCGACCGGGTCTCGGTTCCTATTGTCGCACGATTCATGGGCTTCGATAAATCAGCGACCCACCCAAATCGGCTCCTTCGCAACCGGTTACGCAGCGTGTGGCGCACCATTGCGCCACGCCAGATCCCTGTCGCGTGACCATTCGGCGAGCATGCCGCGAGCCACCACCTCCTCGAGAAGTTCAGCAAGTGAATACCCCGGTATTTCCGCCATGGCTTCACCCAGATAGACATGCGCCCGGGACCCCCGACCCCTGGCCCACTCGATCCAGCCCAGCATGGTGAGCAGTGCGGCGCGTGGTTCGCCCACCGCAACAGCTGACAGCCGACTGAACAGGGTGTGGGCAGCATCAACCTGCCCCCACTGCAGTTGCCCTCTGTATTGCCCGATCAAAACATCGCAGAAGTCCCGCGCGTGAGCCTGTGCGGACTCCATTGGCTCGACGGGCAGCTGCTGGTCCGGGTCGAGGCCGAGCAGCGTCCGCGCCGATGCCGGCAGGTGGGCGGGGCCGGTGCCGGTAGGGCGCACGGTGTTGCCTTCCAGACCGTTCGCTGCGGCCTCCCAGCCCAGCGCTGCAAGGACCAGAACGGCGTCACGGATGGGACGGGAAACCAGTGAGGCGAGGAGATGGGCGGCTACCCCGACCTCGGTGATCGGCACCGTGGATGCGGTGCGGGCCAGCAGGCAGTCCCATAGCCGGAGGGTGGCGGCGGCCTGGTTTGGAGTTGTCCAACGATGCCCAAGTTTCGCCTGCTCGCCTCGACAGAGCTTTGCCAGGTCCGCTGGATCAGTCCACGCCGCGGGAAGGTCCGATTCAACTGCGGCGCCCAGAGAGTCAGCAAAGCTGCTGCCGCGGAAAGTCAGCTCAGCGTTCAACGGGCTCGTCAGGACGCTCTCGATCGAATGCCCCGACGGTGGACAGCAACTCGGGTCAGCGCAGAAGTAGTCCCGCCACATGGTGTCGGTGACCAACCAACCGTCGCGCAATTGCAGCCCCACGCCGTCGAGGCATCGGGTGAGGCTTCGCACCAGGTCCCTGCGGGGTGGCGCTCCGGTGCGGGTCAACGGTTCCCTGGTATAGACGGCCAGCAGTGAACCGTCAGCGGTGGTATCCGAGGCGAGGATTGAACAGACACCTGCGGCGTAGCCGTCCGGATCCAGATTATTCGCCGGAAGGTCCACGCGCAGCGTTGCCCCGACCCGCTTCCCACACATGGTCAGGAGCACGAGGCTTTCTTCCGGCTGAAAACCCAAGGTGTGGAGGATGTAGCTGAGAATGTCAGCAGCAGACGTGACCTTGAAGGGCTGCTCCGGCGGTGGGGATGTTGAAGTCATGGCATGAGCATGGCTGTTGTCACCCCGCTACGGGTCCGGTCTCACCGCCATGTGAATAACTGCACCTGATCCGGCGCTGTCGAGGACTAGTCGGTGCCGATGCGGGCTCACCGTGACGGGTTGTCGTCACCCTCGGTGTCGCCGCCGGCGGGGTCAGCGAGGTCCCCGGCTTTGCGGTCCTCTTCGAGTAGCTGCTCCGACTCGTCTGCGGCCTGTGGACTCGCCAGGTATGCCTCGACCGCCGCACCAATCTCGTCAGCGTCAGCGAGCTCGCTATTGTCCTTCACCAGCAGCGACCGGCGCTCGGCGCTTCCGGCGCGCTCGTCGAAGCGCTTCTCCAGCGTGCTGACTACTCCACTGACCTCGGCAGACCCGTCAACCTGACGGGCGATCTGCCGTTCAACATCCCGGCCTGCCTCACGCAACCGGTCGGTGGGAAGCACCAGGGACGCCGAAGCACCCAGGTATTCCAGGGCCGTGACAGCTGCAGGAGGGTACTCAGCCTCGGCAAGGTAGTGGGGGACGTGTACGACGTAACCCACGACGTCGTGTCCCGATTCGATCAGACGCAACTCCAGCAGATGCCCCACCGATGCCTGTAGCTCTGCTGTGGGACGCCACGTGTTCATCCCCTCGATCAGGTCCGGACGGTTGCCGTGAACCGTCACTCCGAGGGGACGGGTATGCGGTACCGGCATGGGAATCGAATTGATCCAGGACACCAGGGGAACCTCGAACCGGTCCACAAGACCGGTGACCGCACTAATAAACCGCTCCCACTGCAGATCCGGCTCAAATCCGGCGAGCAGCAGGAACGGAACGCCCATCCCGTCATAGACCCGGTGGAGTTCAAGCCGGGGAGGGTGATAGTCCGCGAGGTGATCCTCGGCGAAGGTGATGCGAGGCCGCCTGCTGCGGTAATCGATCAACTGGTCGGCGTCGAAGACCGCCACCAGCTCGTGATCCAGGGTGGTGAGCATTTCCTCGATGACCTGGGACACCACGTGGCCCGCGTCGACAAATCCGGTGAATCCAGCAAGAAGAGGAAGTCCTCGCAGCTGCTGCCCGTCGATCAGGTCAGCGTTTGCGTTGAACAGAGTCTCTGGATTAAGCATTTCCCCTCCTAACAAGGTTCTCGGCTTTCAGTACCCGTTACAACGTCAGGGGGACGTACATTCATTCCGCCCGACACCAGGTTCCTTTACAGACTACGATCGATGGAGGAAAGGCGCGGTATGACGCGCTCACCTACCTATCTGTCCAGCACATGGAAGTGAGGAACACACCCAGTGAATATCGCCAGCGAACTCAAGCTGACAGCTGTCACCAAGGACTCCAAGAAGACCGCCGGTGACGCCCTGGTAATCGGCGTCGGCCAACAGTCCGGCGGACCAGTCCTGCTCGACTCCCCGCTCTCGGCGAAGGACGCGGCTGCCCTTGCCGACTCCCTCCCAATGCTCGGCATTACCGGCGGCGCTGACGAGGTTCGCAGGCTGCCCGGCCTGGAGGGCAGCGCTGCGGAGATTCTGGTGCTGACCGGCGTCGGCCGTCTCCCAGCTGACGGAGCGATCACCCCCGAGGCACTGCGCCGTGCCGCAGGCGCTGCAATCCGTCAGCTCATCGGACTTGATTCGGTGACCATCGCGCTGCCCGCACCGACAGTCGCCGACGCCGCAGCAGTGGCCGAGGGCGCAGCAATGGGTGCCTACTCCTACACTGAACACCGCTCCGCCCAGGCAGCAAAGAACGGATCGCCCGCCAAGGAACCGGTCAGCAGCGTCACCATCGTGACTCCCGCCGCGCAAGACAAGTCCTTGAAGGCCGCCCTCAACCGTGCAGCCATCCTGGGCCGCGGCGTCAACATCACCCGCTCGCTGGTCAACCAGCCACCCAGCCACCTGTACCCGGAAACTTTCGCGCAGGCCGCCAAGGATCTGACCAAGGGTCTGCCGATCAAGGTCACGGTGCTGGATGAGAAGCGCCTGGAAAAAGAAGGCTATGGCGGAATTCTCGGCGTCGGGAAGGGCTCGTCCCGCCAGCCCCGGTTGGTCAAGATTGAGTACTCCCCCAGCTCGGCCAGCAAAAGCCTTGCCTTTGTTGGCAAGGGCATCACCTTCGACTCGGGCGGACTGTCCCTGAAGCCTGCTGCTGGCATGCAGACCATGAAGCTCGACATGGCGGGCGCCGCCGTCGTGCTGAGCGCTGTCCTCGCCATTGCCGAGTTGGGCCTGCCCATCAAGGTGACCGGCTGGCTGTGCCTCGCCGAGAACATGCCATCGGGAAGCGCGCAGCGCCCCTCAGATGTGATGACCACCTACGGTGGCCGCACCGTCGAGGTCCTCAACACCGATGCCGAAGGCCGGCTGGTAATGGCCGACGCGCTGGCCGCTGCCAGCGAAGAGGCACCGGATGCCCTCATCGATATTGCCACCCTCACCGGCGCCCAGATGATCGCTTTGGGGCGCCGCGTCTCGGGTGTCATGGGCGACGATGACGTGGTTGATGCAGTCAAGGGTGCGGCGGACCGGTCCGGCGAGCTGTTCTGGCCGATGCCCCTGCCTGAGGAGCTCCGCCCGAGCCTCGACTCCCAGGTGGCTGACATTGCCAACATTGGCGAGAAATTCGGCGGCATGATGACCGCGGCGGTCTTCCTGCGCGAGTTTGTCGGCGAAGTCAACGGTCGGAAGATCCCCTGGGCGCACCTGGACATTGCCGGGCCTGCGTTCAACGAAGGCGCCGCACACGGCTACACGCCGAAGGAAGCCACCGGAGTCGGTGTCCGCACCCTGCTGGCATACGCCGAAGACATGGCCACCACCGCCAAGTAAGCCTGCTGGGCAGTTTCATCCCCGCAACAGGGGTGAGACTGCCCACATCAGGGCGGAGATCGCCCTTCATCAAGTAGATGCTGGCCGGATCTGGGGATAGGGTAAGTCCTGATCACACCAAGTATTCCGCCAAAATCATCAACCGACGGGCGCACTAGCCCGTCACAGATTACGCGAGGGAGCGTCCAAGTGGCCGATACGGCAGCTGCGCAAGAATTCGACATCCTGATTCTGGGCGGAGGCAGCGGTGGCTATGCCGCCGCACTCCGAGCCGTCCAGCTGGGATTCACCGTGGGACTCATCGAGAAGGGCAAACTCGGTGGCACCTGCCTACACAACGGGTGTATCCCTACCAAGGCACTGCTGCACTCGGCCGAGGTCGCCGATACGGCGCGCTCCTCCGAGAAATACGGTATCAAGGCGACATTCGAGTCGATCGACATGCCTGCGGTCAACGCCTACAAGGACGGCATCATTGCCGGTAAGTACAAGGGCCTGCAGGGATTGATCAAGTCCAAGGGCATCACGGTCATCGAGGGCGCAGGCAAGCTCACCGCCACCAACACGGTTGAAGTGGATGGCACTTCCTACACCGGCAAGAACATCATCCTGGCTACCGGTTCCTACTCCCGCACCCTCCCGGGTCTCGAAATTGGCGGGAAGGTCATCAATTCTGATCATGCCCTGAAAATGGAAACGCTCCCCAAGAAGGCCATCGTGCTCGGCGGCGGCGTCATCGGTTGCGAATTCGCTTCCGTGTGGAAGTCCTTCGGCGTCGACGTCACCATCATCGAGGGCCTCCCGTCACTGGTTGCCAATGAGGACGCCACCATCGTCAAGGCGTTCGAACGGGCCTTCAAGAAGCGCGGCATCAACTTCAACACCGGAACCTTCTTCGAAAAGGTCGAGCAGAACGACGACGGCGTCGTCGTCACGCTGGCCGACGGGAAGACCTTCGAAGCAGACCTGATGCTGGTCGCCGTCGGCCGTGGTCCCGTCACTGAAGGACTCGGCTACGAAGAGGCCGGCGTCACCATTGATCGCGGCTTCGTGATCACCGATGAGCGTCTGCACACCGGCGTCGAGAACATCTACGCCGTTGGCGACATCGTTCCCGGCCTTCAACTCGCGCACCGTGGGTTCCAGCAGGGCATTTTCGTCGCCGAGGAGATCGCCGGCCTGAAACCGGTCATCGTCGAAGACGTCAACATCCCCAAGGTCACGTACAGCGAACCCGAAATCGCGTCGGTGGGTCTCACCGAGAAGGCCGCCAAAGAAAAGCTCGGCGAGGACAAGGTCCTCACCCAGGAATACAACCTTGCTGGCAACGGCAAGACCTCCATCCTGGGGTCGGCTGGCCTGGTGAAACTCGTCAGCGAGAAGGACGGGCCAGTAGTCGGGGTGCACATGATCGGCACCCGGATGGGCGAACAGATCGGTGAAGCACAGCTCATCGTGAACTGGGAAGCCTACCCAGAGGACGTGGCGCAGCTGATCCACGCCCACCCCACCCAGAACGAAGCGCTGGGCGAAGCACACCTCGCCCTTGCAGGTAAGGCGCTGCACGGATAACCGTGCACTAAGCTCGCAACTAAGCGTTCCACCAGCATTACTCGCAACCTTGGCGCTGCGGTGCCGGCCCCCTCCACGGGGCCAGCACCGCAGGGCAAAAACTATTCAGGAGAAACGGGGACACTATGTCTGAATCCGTCAACTTACCCGCCCTCGGCGAAAGCGTTACCGAAGGCACCGTTACACGCTGGCTCAAGGCGGTCGGCGACCGCGTGGAGGTTGACGAACCCCTACTCGAGGTGTCCACCGACAAGGTCGACACTGAGATCCCGTCGCCAATTGCCGGGGTCATCGAGGAAATCCTTGTAGCCGAGGACGAGACCGCTGAAGTCGGAGCGCCGCTGGTGCGCATCGGCGACGGGTCGGGCGGCTCGGACGACTCCGCTGCGTCGGGGGACGCGGCCGAGGAGCCTGCCGCAGAGGCCGAAGAGCCCGCAGCTGAAGAACCAGCCGCCGAGCCCGAGCCCGAGGAGAAAGCCCCCGAGCCCGCCGCTGCCGAGTCCTCCGCTGACTCCGCTGACTCCGCTGACGACTCGTCAGGCGGCGAGAGCACCGAGGTGACCCTTCCCGCCCTCGGCGAAAGCGTCACCGAAGGAACCGTCACCCGGTGGCTCAAGGAAGTTGGCGACGACGTCGAGGTGGACGAGCCCCTGCTTGAAGTCTCCACCGACAAGGTCGATACCGAAATTCCGTCGCCAGTCGCAGGGAAGCTGCAGGAAATCCGGGTTGGTGAGGACGAGACCGTCGAGGTTGGCGCAGTGCTCGCCGTCATCGGCTCCGGCGGATCTGCTCCGGCCAAGGCAGAAGCTGGCGCTGAGCCGGTCGCTGCTGCGTCGTCGGAAGAGCGTGAAGAGCCAGTAGCAGAGCCTGCCAAGACGGAGGACGCCCCGAAGGAAGAGGCTCCCGCACCGAAGGAAGAGGCCAAGCCGGCTGCACCCAAGGCGGCCGAAGTGAAGCCCGCCGAGAAGAAGCCCGCGGCGGACAAATCCTCCGAGGACAAGTCGGGCGGTTCCGATGCAGCCTACGTGACTCCCCTGGTGCGTAAGCTCGCGAACCAGCAGAACGTCGATCTGCAGTCCGTGAAGGGCACTGGAGTGGGCGGTCGCATCCGCAAGCAGGACGTGCTGGAAGCCGCTGAGGCAGCCAAGAAAGCACCCGAGCCAGCTGCAGCTCCCGCTGCACCAGCAGCTCCAGCACCGGCAGCGCCGTCGCCTGAGGCCTCGAAGCTGCGTGGCACCGTCGAGAAGGCGCCACGCATCCGCCAGACCATTGCCCGGCGGATGCGTGAATCGCTTGAGGTGTCCGCCCAGCTGACCCAGGTCATCGAAGTGGATATGAGCAGGGTGGCGCGACTGCGTACCTCAGCGAAGGACAGTTTCCAGGCCCAGAACGGCGCGAAGCTGACCTTCCTCCCGTTCATCTCCAAGGCCGTCACCGAGGCGCTCAAGCAGCACCCAAAGCTGAACGCATCCTTCGATGAAGAAGCCAAGGAAATCACGTACCACGACGCCGAGCACCTGGCGATCGCCGTGGACACGGAAAAGGGTCTGCTGGTTCCCGTCATCAACGATGCCGGTAACCTCAACCTGGCTGGCCTGGCGAAGAAGATTGCCGACGTCGGCTCCCGGACCAAGAGCGGGAAGATCGGTCCGGATGAGCTGTCGGGCGGTACCTTCACGATCACGAACATCGGGTCGGTCGGCGCACTGTTCGACACCCCGATCATCAACCAGCCTCAGGTGGGAATCCTGGGCACCGGTGCGATCGTCAAGCGTCCCGTGGTGGTGACCGCCGACGGCGAGGACACCATCGCCATCCGGTCCATGATGTACCTCAGCTTGACCTACGACCACCGCCTGGTCGATGGTGCCGACGCTGGCCGCTTCCTGCAGTCATTGAAGGCACGCCTTGAAGCCGGCGCATTCGAATCGGATCTCGGCCTGTAACACGCACCATCCCCGAGGTCAGTAATCAACCATGAAGGAGAACAGTTATGGCTACAGTACGTAACGCCCACACCGTCTGGAGCGGCAACCTGCAGGCCGGAAGCGGCCAGGTCAGCCTCGACAGTTCGGGACTTGGCACCTACGACGTCACCTGGAAAGCCCGTTCGGAGGAAGCAGGCGGCAAGACCAGCCCTGAAGAGCTGATTGCTGCCGCCCACTCCTCATGCTTCTCCATGGCGTTCAGCCTGGCGCTCAGCGAGGAAGGCAAGACGGCCGACCGGATTGAGACCAAAGCCGAGGTTGATTTTGTGCCCGGTGAAGGAATCACCGCCATCCGGCTGATCCTGAACGCTGCGATCCCGGACATTGAGGACGCTGATTTCCAGCGGATCGCCGAGTCCGCCAAGACCGGCTGCCCTGTGTCCCAGGCCTTGGCCGGGGTCAAAAGCATCACTGTTGAGGCAACCCTGCAGTCCTAGTTCCACGCAAAAGAGGCGGNGCCGTGGCGGTAACGGGCCCGGGTTGAGCTGGGGGTGGTTGGTCCGCACTGGCGGTACATCGGTGGGTAGCTCGGAGATCATCTCCCGCAGGATTGCGACACCCTGCTCCAGCTGAGGATCTTCCCCAGCCGCATAGGCGTGCGGCGGGAACGGGACCTCGATATCGGGGTCCACTCCGTAGTTCTCCACACCCCACCCGACGCCGCCGGTCATCCAGAATGCGTATCGCGGCTGTGTGACGGCGGTGCCGTCGGCCAGCGCGAACCGGCCATCGATTCCGACGACGCCACCCCAGGTGCGCGTGCCGATGACGGGCCCGATGCCCCTGAGTTTGGCTACCTGGGTGATGATGTCGCCGTCGGATCCCGCGAACTCATCCGTGAGGATGACCACGGGTCCGCGCGGGGCATGCGCGGGATAGGTACCTGGTTGCTCACCACGGGGGAAGGACCAGGCGGTGACCTTCCTGCCAATGAGTTCGGCCACGAGTTGCGAGGTGTGGCCGCCACGGTTGCGTCGCACGTCGACCACCAGGCCGTCGCGTGCGGTTTCACGGTCAAGATCACGGTGCAATTGCGCCCAGCCGCGCGCCACCATGTCCGGGATGTGAAGGTAGCCGAAGCTGCCGCCCGAGGCCTGGTGGACGATTGCCCGGTTGGCGTTGACCCAATTCTGGTAGCGCAGGCGTTCCTCACTGCGAAGCGGAACTACTGCAACGCGCCGGACTGATGCGGCGTGGGTTTCATCCCCTGCGCTTTCCTCCGTGTCCTCCCCTGCGTCTTGTCTTGAGGGCCGGAGAACTGTGAGTTCGACCGTTCGGCCGGCGGCACCGGTAAGGAGCACGGCCGGGCCGTGGGCCAACGGTACTGGGACACCGTCCACCGCTGCGATGATATCTCCCTCGGCGACTGCCACCCCTGGCGCAGTCAGAGGGGAGACCGCCTGCGGATCGGAGGACTCCCCGGCGAAGATGCGTTGCACCACCCAGCCGTGGGCTGATGGGGCCAACTCGGCGCCGAGGAAACCCTGTGCGCCGGTTCCCGGCTCCCCGAACAGCAGCGGAGTGACATAGGCGTGGGATGTCCCCAGCTCCCCGTGAACCTCCCACAGGACGTCCACCAGGTCGTCGTGCGACCCGAGCCGCTCCACCAGGGGACGATACCGGTCCCGGATGGCTGGCCAGTCCACGCCGCCCATATCTTCGGCCCAGAAGAAGTCACGCTGCAACCGCCAGGTCTCGTCGAATGCCTGACGCCACACGCTGACCGGGTCGAGGAGCACCCGGATCCGGCCCAGGTCCACCTCGACGTGGTCGGGTGAGTCCTTCTCCACCTTGCCCTTGGTTGGGACAGCAGTCACCTTCCCGGCGTGGATGAGCACAACCCTGCCGCCGTCGGCGCTAACTTCGAAACTGTCGACCTCGGCTGCCAGTGGCTCCGCGTCGCGTTTCGCGAGGTCGAAGCGCTCCAACCGTTTCGCCGGATCTTTGGCCGTGGTGGTGGCCCGACCGTCACCGGTCACACCGAAGCGCTCGGTTGCCGTCCACAGCAACGCGCCATCCACCGCGCGAAGTCCCTCATAGCCGCCCTGGGGCACGGGTACCGCAACGATCCGCTCTGCCAGTCGATCAGGATCGACGACGACGCACAGGTCCGGTTCGCCGTCGTCGTCCCTGCCGCCCGCGGACCGCTGGGATCCGGCGGCCCCCAAGGCTTCTGTGGAATGCACCGACGGCCCAAACGGTGACGGCGTGTCAGCGGCGAGGGCCACCAGGAAGGGTTTCGTGGACACCGGGAAGCTCAGGTCAAAACGGTGGGTGTCATACACCGGGTCAAAGCTGCGGTCTGAAAGGAAGGCCAGGTACCGGCAGTCGCGGGTAAACACGGGTGAGTGATCCCGGAACCGGCCATCGGTCACATTGAGGATCTCGGCACCGGGCTCCGCCCGGGCCAGCCGGACCCGGGTCCTGGCACCTTCACCCGTTACCGGTTCCGCCCAGGTGAGCCACTGCGAGTCAGGGGAAAACGCCAGGTCATCGACCGCGCCGTGGGTGGTTGAGCCCAGGGTGAAGAGTTCGCCGGTGGAGATCTGGAGGAGCAGGATTTGTCCCATCTCGCCGGCCACAGCCACGCGGGTTCCGTCGGGACTGGTGACCAGGTTGCTGGCCCGGAACGGTCCATCGAATGCCCACCGCGACAGGCCTGCCGCTGCTGCTATGTCCTGTGCGGTGACAATGTCCGAGTCGGGCGCGCCCCCTTCGGACTGGGTTTCATCACCGGGCTGGGGCTTCGCCCCGGGCTGGTGCCCGGAACCCGAGGGGACGTCAGCGCCGGGGCGGCCTGCGCCGTCGGACGTTCTGACCGCGGGAACGGGGGCCGGCAGATCCGGCTCCTGCGCTGCGTGTGTTGAGGGACCGGCGGCGGCCGATGAGGTGGATTCTGACGCAGGACTGTCGGTGCCGGCGGAAAGGCCCGCGTCAAAGACGTTGCGGATATACAGCGCTTCTTCACCATCGTGGTCGGCGATGTAGGCCACACGGTCGACGCCGAGGGGCCGCCCCAGCCGCGCGCGAACACCCGCGGTGGCCTCCACCACGCGTGACGGTCCATCCCGGTGCGTCAGCCAGTGCAGGGTGCCGTGGCTCTCGACGACGCTGGCAGACCCCGTCGCTACCGGGGTGGCTGCCGCGAGGTGTCTGACCACGTTCAGCGGCTGGGGGCGCCGTCCGGTGGTGGCTGAGCCGAGTGAGATATCAAGTTTGACCGGTTCAGCATCGAGCGACTGCAGCAGCCAGATCGATCCCGCGGACTCAAACACAATCCGGGTGCCATCGGAGGTGGCATGCCGTACGTAGAACTCCTCGTGGTCGGTGTGGCGTTGCAGGTCCTCACCCTGGGGTGTCACGGAGTACAGGTTGCCGTAGCCTTCGTGGTCAGACAGGAAAGCCAGCCGGTTATTGATCCACATCGGATCGGCCAGGTTGCCGTCGAGCTCGGGGAGGAACCGGGCGAAGTCCCCCGACCCGTCCGCATCCATCCAGAGTTTGCCGGCTGTTCCGCCGCGGTATCGCTTCCACCAGGCGGGCTCGCGGGTCAGAACGCTGGAAATGACGAGGGGACGCTCGTCGCCGACAGCCGGGCCGGGCACTATCGCATCGAGTGGTCCGTAGGGGAACGCGGTTTGGGCGGAGCCGTCCAGCGGGACCCGGTAGCCCCAGGCGTGGCGCGGGTCCTCGTGTCGGAACGCGCTGGTGGCGATGACCTCCCCGTCGGCCGTGAAGCCTCGAACCTTCGTGCTCTGGTGGCCCCAATAGGTCAGTCTGCGGAAGTTTCCGCCCTCGGTGTCGGCGGCGACAACCTCGGGTGCACCCGCCTGGGTGACGGTCCAGGCGATGGTTGCTCCGTCGGGAGAGAATCGGGGCCCGCGGGCAGGCAGCTGCATTGCTGAGATCCGCCAGGCGCGTCCCCCCGACAATGGTGCGACCCAGACATCGTTTTCTGCTACGAAAGTGAGCAGGTCACCGTGGACATGTGGAAAGCGCAAATAGTGTGAGGAACCCATCCGACGATCATAGCCACGAACCTTGTTGGCAGTGGCGTCGAGGGGCCGCGGGGAAGCCCGTCCTCACGGCCGGAGCCTGTGGTTCCCATTGGGACCGTCGGGGTGGTGGGATAGGGGTATGAGAATTCTGATTTCCGGTGCATCCGGAACCATTGGCAAGGCCTTCATCAAACAGCTGGAACCGGGAAAACATCAGGTGAAACGGCTCG
>NZ_ASZW01000267.1:0-16268 GCF_000468215.1 Arthrobacter sp. CAL618
GGCCGGAGGCCTCGATCCGGCGATCATGGATGCCACCGATGCAGTGGTCAACCTATCGGGCGCGGGCATCGCCGGGGCGCCGTGGACGAGGAGTTACAAGGAAACGCTGTACTCCTCACGGCTGACCGCGACCCGCACCCTGGTCGAGAGCATGCGTCGGGCAGATTCACCGCCGACAGTATTCCTCAGCCAGTCGGCGTCTGGCTACTACGGCAACCGGGGGTCCGAGGTTTTGCCGGAGAGCGCAGCCTCGGGTGATTTGCTGCTCTCTGACATCTGTCGGCGGTGGGAAGCTGAGGCACTCCGGGCGCCCTCGTCGGTACGTACTGTCCTCATGCGAACCGGTGTGGTGATGTCCACCAGCGGCGGCGCGCTGCCCAAGTTGCTGGTCCCGCTGCGATTTTTTGTGGGCGGGCCGTTGGGATCGGGAAACCAGTGGTGGCCGTGGGTGACCCTTGATGATCAGGTTCGAGCGATGGCGTTCCTCCTTGAGGCTGAGGTCAGCGGACCGGTCAACATCTCCTCGCCTTCCCCCGCGACGCTGACCGACCTGACCGAGGCTCTCGGTGCTGCGTTGAACCGGCCCACCCGCTTCAGGGTTCCTGAGTGGGTCCTGACCGCGGTCCTTGGCCAGCTGGCCAAGGAGTTGTTACTGCCAAGCGCACGGCTTGACCCCACAGTGCTCAAGAATGCGGGATTCAAATTCCGGCACAGTTCATTGGACGACCTGGCCCGATGGGTTCGCGAGTCCCGATAACCGAGCCGGAACAACACCAACAAACAACGGGCGGCGCCCCGGGTTCTAGGGCTCGTGGACGGCGGAAATCCGCCAGTGATCGGGTCCTCGCTGAAGAACGAAGACCAGTTGCTGGGTCACTGGCGAGGTCTCGGTCCGGTGCACATCTCCACTGGGGGTGACCTCGTCGAAGCCAGAGGTGGTGGCCGTGGCGGCGACCGCAACAACCTGGCCGCCAGGACCGGCACTGTCAGTCGCCACGGCGGCGCCCGATGACAGTTCGACCGGTGTGAGGTCTGTCAGTTCAATCGTGAGCCCGGACAGGGTGTGTCCGCGGTCCCTCAGTTCCAGCACTGCTTCCTCGTCGGCGGCCATGGCTGGCGATGAGGGCACATTGACCAGCTTCAGGAGTTCGGCGTCGGCAGTCTCAAAGGCTTGTTCCCTGAGCCGGGACAGGAGAGGCAGGACCGTCAGGGGATCGGCGTCGGCGAGTGTAGTGGACGCAACGGCCGCGGTGGGGGCCGCCGCGGTGGAGCGGGTTGTCTCCTGCGATGGTGGGATCTCTGCCGTGGCGGCTGTCTCACCCTGGGCAGGCGGAGTGCTGGAAGGGCCGCTGCCATCCAGCGCGCCCGGGGCCTCTCCCCCGATTCCCAGCAGCGTGCCTGCGAACAGTGCACCGCAGACGGAGAGCACAATCATGCTCAGGGCGGTAACCGCCAGTCCGACTAGCCGGCCCGGACGGCGGGTCCGATGGGTTGCTGGCCGGCGATCGGAGGGCTGATGTTCGCCCGACTGGTGATCGCCAGGCCGACGTTTTGCGGGCCGGTGTTTGCCTGCCGACCGGCGCCGTCCCGTTGGCGGGTTGGCTGAACCAGTAGTGGACCTGCGCGTCCTGAGATGCGGCAACACATCCGGGTGGACGGCTGCCACCAGATCAAGCGGCTCGGCCTGCGCCGTGCGCTGCACGGCCCGGGCAAATTCGCTGGCGGTGGGTCTCTCCCCCGGTTCTCCTTCCAGGCCCCAGTTGATGAGGTCCATGAGGTCCTCGGGCGCTTCCGGCACCAGCAGGGAAAGCGGCGGCCGTTGGATCGCCGGCCCCGGAACCCGCCCAGTCAGGGCGAACCAGCCGACAGCGGCAAGCGCATAGATGTCAGCCTCGGTATTCAGCCCGTCAGGGTCCTGAGGCGTCTCCTGGAAGCCTGGTGTGCCGCCCGCACGATGTCTGGCTTCCCCCAGCAGCCGACCGACCCCGAAGTCAGCCAACAGCGGTTTGCCCACTTCCGTAAACAGGATGTTGCCGGGCGCTACGTCCCCATGGACGGCTCCCAGGCCGTGCAGGAACGCCAGCACCTGCGCCAGCGGGGTCAGCACCGTGACAACCTCCCCCGGAGGAAGAGGGCCTCTCACGGAGACGAGGTTCAGCAACGACCCTCCGGCGGCGTATTCCATCCGGAGGCCCATCCCCTGGTCAGTGTGGATCACTTCATGGAGGGTCACCAAATGCTCATGCGGGAACCGGGCAAGGAACCGCTCCTCGCCACTCACAGCATCGGATCGCAGGGGATCAGCGCAGGCCGGGCCAAGAACCTTCAACGCGAAGAACTCTCCGGAGTCGTTCCGAATCAGCCAGACGTTCGCGCTGCCGCCGCGACCCAGCAGACGCTCACACTGGTAACCCGTAAGCAGCGGCGGGGTGGAAATCGGTTCCTCCCCGCCACCCCTGCCGGTGCGGCTGCTGTCCATGCACCAGTTGTAGCGGATCCCGGAAAACCTCGCAGAAGTTATCCACAGCAGCCCCGTGGCATGCATCAATGTCAGCGATGTCCCCGCGCAGGTCTACCCTTAACCCCATGACACTTCAATATTCGCGTGTTGGACTGGATCCGGAATTCGTTGACTATGAGGCTGGCTGGGATTTGCAGCGGAAGCTCCACGCCGGTGTGGTGGCAGGAACAGCACCGAGCACAGTCCTCTTGCTGGAACACAGTGCTGTGTATACGGCAGGGCGGCGCACCGAGGACCAGGAGCGACCGTTTGATGGGACGCCGGTGGTACCGGTCGATCGAGGCGGGAAACTCACCTGGCATGGCCCCGGCCAACTGGTGGGCTATCCCATCCTGGCTTTGCCGGAACCCACCAGGGTGACCGGCTACGTGGCCATTCTTGAAGACGTGATCATCGCGGTCCTGAAAGATTTCGGGATCAACGGGATCCGCATCGACGGCAGGTCAGGAGTGTGGGTCGCCGCCGATGACACCCGTCCGGACCGCAAGATTGCCGCCATCGGGATTCGCATTAACCGCCGGGTCACCATGCATGGGTTCGCGGTGAACTGCAGCAACGACCTCGCACCCTTCGCCCAGATTGTGCCGTGCGGAATTTCCGACGCTGGCGTGACCACAATCTCCGCTGAAACCGGCTACAGGGTGACCCCAGCGGACATCGTTTCGCGGATTGAAGACGAACTGCGCAAGAATGAACTATTACTGGTTGCCGAGGCGGCAGAAGATTTCCGCCCGTCAAGCACAGCCAACCCAGCCGGTCTGATCCGGCCGGAAGGAGCATGACCCGTGAGTCTGGCCCCCGAAGGACGCCGCCTTCTCCGCATTGAGGCGAGAAACGCCGAGACCCCGGTGGAGCGTAAACCCGACTGGATCAAAGCGAAGGTGAACATCGGCCCCGAGTTTGTGGCGATGAAGAACCTGGTGAAGAAGGAAGGCCTCCACACCGTGTGCGAGGAGGCGGGCTGTCCCAACATCTTCGAATGCTGGGAAGACCGCGAAGCCACCTTCCTGATCGGCGGTTCGGAGTGTACCCGTCGCTGTGACTTCTGCCAGATCGATACCGGCAAGCCGCAACCGCTGGACCGGAGCGAGCCGTTCAAGGTGGCCCAGTCCGTTCAGTCAATGAATCTGCGCTACGCCACCGTGACCGGCGTCGCCCGCGATGATCTTGAGGACGAGGGTGTCTGGCTTTACGCCGAGACTATTCGCCAGATCCACAGCATGAACCCCGGCACCGGCGTCGAGATCCTCATTCCAGATTTCTCGGGCAAACCTGAGCACATTCAGGCGATCTGCGATGCTGCACCCGAGGTGTTCGCGCACAACGTCGAGACGGTCCCCCGGATCTTCAAGCGCATCAGGCCCGCGTTCCGCTACGAGCGGTCATTGGACGTCATCACCCAGGGCAGGGACCTGGGCATGGTCACCAAATCCAACCTGATCCTTGGCATGGGCGAAACCCGGCAGGAAATTTCTGGAGCCATGCAGGACCTGCACGACGCCGGCTGCGACCTGATCACGATCAACCAGTACCTGCGGCCCAGCGAACGCCACCTCCCCGTGGACCGCTGGGTGAAGCCCCAGGAATTTGTCGAACTCCGTGAGGAGGCCGAAGAGATCGGTTTCCTTGGCGTCATGAGCGGACCGTTAGTCCGGTCCTCCTACCGTGCCGGCCGACTCTGGGCGCGCGCCATGCGCAAGAAGGGCCTGGAACTGCCCGCAGCGCTGGCGCACATAGAGGATTCCGGATCGACGTTGCAGGAGGCGTCAAGCCTCGCGCCCACGGGCTAGCCCGACAGCGAGCCGCCACCCAAGGCATTGGGCCGGGGTGGTTTCGACGCGTCCAATCAGCGACCTGGATCACGTAGAATTGAAGCATTATGGCCAACAGCACTGAATCAGACGGATCATCCACCCCTAAGCGACGCCTCTTTTCCCGGAAGCCGAAGCCCGAAAAGGGACCGAAGAAGACCGGGCGGATGAAGCAAATCTCCGAGGTCTTCAAGATGACCCGGCGGAATGATCCCAACGTGGTGTGGATCATGCTGCTGGCGTTCCTGTCGATCGTCGCCGTCGGTCTGGTCATCGGTTTCCTGATCCAAAACTGGATCACCATGCTGATCATCGCCATCCCGCTGGGCTTCCTCGCCGCAGTGTTCATCTTGTCCCGTCGTGCCGAGCGTGCCGCGTTCTCGCAGATCGAAGGACAGCCCGGGGCTGCCGGCGCCGCACTCAGTGTGCTTCGGCGAGGCTGGATCCTGCAGGATCAGCCCGTCGCGATGAACCCGCGGTCGCAGGATGCGGTCTTCCGCGCTATCGGCCGGCCTGGCATCGTGCTGGTTACCGAAGGTCCGACGGCTCGGGTCAAACCGCTCGCTGATGCTGAGAAGCGCAAGATGGCGCGGATCGTCCCCAACGTGAAGGTTCACGTCATCGAAGCCGGTCGCGGCGAGGGCCAGGTGCCCTTGGCCCAGGTCGCCAAGAAGGCGCAGAAACTCAAGAAGAATCTGACCAAGCAGGAAGTTCAGGCGGTCAACAAGCGGCTGACCGCCCTGGGCACCAAGCTGCCGATCCCCAAGGGCGTTGATCCGTTCAAGGCTCGTCCGGACCGCAAGGCCATGCGGGGGCGCTAGGTCCGCACGAACGCAGGATTGGTTTGAGGGTCGACCTCGCTATCGGAGAGTGTTTCTCACCGAAGCGAGGTCGGCCCTTTTAGTTGGGTAGCGTAAGGATTTCGGCGCCGTCGTCAGTGATGGCGATGGTGTGTTCGCTGTGGGCCGTCCGGCAGCCGGTGGCGCTCCGCAGCGTCCATCCATCAGGGTCGGTGACGAGGGTCGCAGTGTCCACCATGACCCACGGCTCCAACGCGAGCAGCAGCCCGGGCCGGAGCACATAGCCACGTCCTGGCCGACCCATATTGGGTACATGTGGATCCTGGTGCATCGTCGAACCGATGCCGTGTCCACCAAATTCGGTGTTGATCGGATACCCCGCATCGGTAAGGACCCGACCTATTGCGTAGGAAATGTCGCCAATCTTCACACCGGGACCCGCTGCGGCTATGCCTGCCTTCAGGGCACGTTCGGTGGCCCTGATCATCTCCACGCTCTCCGTGGGCTGAGCCTCGCCGACGATGAAGCTGATCGCCGAATCAGCGGCAATGCCGTTCTTTGATACGGCGAGGTCGAGGGTCAGCAGGTCCCCGTCCGCGAGAGCGTAATCGTGGGGCAATCCGTGAAGCACAGCGTCGTTGACCGCGGTGCAGATGTAGTGACCAAACGGCCCGCGTCCGAACGACGGCGCGTAGTCCACATAGCAGGATTCGGCACCGGCGTCGGCAATCATCGTCTTCGCCCAGTTGTCGATGTCCAACAGGTTGGTGCCGACTCTCGCCCGGCTCTTCATCGTCTGCAGGATGTTGGCGACCAACGCTCCGGCGTCTTTCGCCCGGCTCAGTTCGGCCTTGTTCAGGATCTCGATCATTCGGTGTCCTTCGTTTGAAGTCAGTGTTTATCCGGGTCAGCCTAGGAAGCCGCGCTGTCCCCTGATGCGGTGAGGAGTTCTGGTCAGATCCTGACCAGAACTGTTTGGACTGCACGGTCGTGGACTCCGCGCTGGTCGCGGTCCACGATGACGGCCGGGATCACCAGGCAGATCAGGAGGGTCCGGACCAGCGCCTTGCCGTACCCGGCCGGGCGTCCCGTGAGCGTCTGAACCTGCATGCCCATGATTCGATGCCCGATGCTGTAGCCAAAGAACCCTACGAGCAGGACCTGGGTGAGGGCGAAAATTCCCAGGGTGGCAAAACTGTTGTAGTCGAAGAAACCGTAGGAGATCAGCGACGCCAGCGCCCAGTCAATGAGCAGTGCGCCGACCCTGCGGCCGGGACGGGCGATTGATGCGGGACCGGTTTTGGGACGCCCCATCCCCTTGCCCGGCCAGTCGGTGGAACTGTCGGAGGGGGTTCCGCCGAGCCATGAGCCGATGTCGTTTCTGTCTACCACCCCTTAATCTTAACGCGTTCACACCGCGGGGCTGCGCGTCGCCGTCGTCGTCATCCAGACGCCTCATCTGACCCGCAGCGCCAAATCAGGCTAGGCTGAAAGAGCCTTTAGTCCAGACCAGCCATTAAGTAACGTGCCGGAAACAATTGCGACACCAGTGGGAAACTGCCAACTCGTACAGTTGTAATCATTGCGGCGGCGGCGCTCAATGCCACTGATCTGCGCCCGGTCGTTATCCCCCACATGCGTTAGGAGCATAAACGATGTTCAAGAATGCGGACGAAGTCCTCAAGTTCATCGCTGACGAAGACGTGAAGTTTGTCGACGTCCGATTCACCGACCTTCCCGGAGTGCAGCAGCACTTCAACGTTCCTGCGAAGACAGTCGATGCAGACTTCTTTGTGAACGGGCAGCTGTTTGACGGGTCATCGATCCGCGGCTTCCAGGGAATCGCCGAGTCGGACATGCAGCTGATACCGGACCCCACGACTGCGTTCATTGATCCCTTCCGGATGGAGAAGACGCTCGCGCTGAGCTTCTCGATTGTGAACCCTCGGACCGGCGATCCTTACCACCGCGACCCTCGCGGCGTGGCAGAACGCGCTGAGGCTTACCTGAGCTCAACCGGCATTGCGGACACCGCGTTCTTCGCCCCGGAAGCCGAGTTCTACATCTTTGACAACGTGCAGTACGAGTCCCTGCCCCAGGGCAGCTTCTACAAGGTTGACTCGATTGAGGCTCCCTGGAACAGCGGCCGCGAGGAAGAGGGCGGGAACCTTGGCAACAAGACCCCGTTCAAGGGCGGCTACTTCCCTGTCTCTCCTGTCGACAAGCAGGCTGACCTCCGCGACGCGATCTGCGTCGAACTGGACAACGCCGGCCTCGAGGTTGAGCGGTCCCACCACGAGGTAGGTGGCGCGGGCCAGGCTGAGATCAACTACAAGTTCACCACCATGACGCATGCTGCTGATGACCTGCAGAAGTTCAAGTACATCGTCAAGAACGTTTCCGATGCGTGGGGCAAATCGGCAACGTTCATGCCGAAGCCCGTCTTCGGTGACAACGGTTCGGGCATGCACTGCCACCAGTCGCTGTGGAGCGCCGGCGAGCCATTGTTCTACGACGAGCGCGGCTACGCGGGACTCTCCGACATGGCCCGCTGGTACATTGGCGGCCTGCTGAAGCACGCCTCGGCGGTACTGGCATTCACCAACCCGACGGTCAACTCCTACCGTCGCCTGGTCAAGGGTTTCGAAGCACCGGTGAACATGGTGTACTCGCAGGGCAACCGCTCGGCTGGTATCCGAATCCCGATCACGGGCTCCAACCCGAAGGCAAAGCGCATCGAGTTCCGTGCGCCGGACCCCTCGTCCAACCCGTACCTGGCCTTCGCAGCCCAGCTGATGGCTGGCCTTGACGGCATCAAGAACCGGATCGAGCCTGCTGATCCGATCGACAAGGACCTGTACGAGCTCCCCGCTGAGGAAGCCAAGGACATCCAGAAGGCTCCGGGTTCACTGGAGGAAGCTCTGCTCGCCCTTGAGGCCGACAACGAGTTCCTGCAGGCCGGCGGCGTCTTCACCCAGGACCTCATCGACACCTGGATCGAGTACAAGCGCGAATTCGAGATCATCCCGCTGTCACTGCGCCCGAACCCTTACGAGTTCGAGCTCTACTACGGCGTCTAGTCTCTAGATGGCAGAAGACCCGCACGGATCACCGTGCGGGTCTTCTTTTTGCGCTAAAGCTGCGGCGATTCAGTAGGACGCTTCCATCGAGAGATGTGAGCACCATGACGGCGTCCCGCACCGCTGTGCTGACCTTCGTGGCAGCTTCGATACCGATTGCTCCGACCGCGGCGAGCAGTGATCGAACACCAGATTGCGTCATTGCACTGTGGTCCATCATCACGAGCATCCTTCCTGAAGGTTCTTTCCTGATACCAAAAGGTAACGGCTGATGCTGATGGAACTGCGCAAGCTGCCGCCGTGAATCCTGGACCGTGTCGTGGGTACGAAGGTCTAGCGCTTCCCGTACCTCTTGTGCACGGCCTGACGGGTGACCCCGAGTGCCTGGGCGATAGCCTCCCAGGACAGCCCCGCCTGGCGTGCCTGCCGGACGGCCACTGTCTCGGCCCGGCCAACTTCCTGACGCAGTTCGCTGACGGCTTGCAACCGGTTGACCGGTCCGCCGTCGTCGAGCGATCCGACGAGCGTTTTCATGCGTTCCACCTCCATGATGTCAACCATAGTTGACAACTGGCGTGAATTTCTAGTGAACTCCGTCGGCTGGATAGGTAACTCCGTCGGCAGGACCAGGAACCGGACCAGAAAAGTGCCTCAGTAGCCGTAGAAGGACCGCTCGAAGATGGCCCGGCTGCGACGGGTGAGCCGCAGGTAGTCCTCTTCCAGTAACGCACCCATCCCGGGGCCGTAACCACACCAGCGGGCCACCGCCTCCAGGTCACGGCGCGACGACGGCAACAGGTCTGATGCCTTGCCGCTCCAGATCACGTTCGCGGCCCGCACCCGGCTCGAGAGGCACCAGCTTTGACGCAGCGTGAGCACGTCGGAGGCGGACAGTAGCTCGGCAGCCTCGATCGCGTCCATTGCCGCAAGGGTCGAGGTGGTCTTCAGGGCATCATTCGCGTGAGCGTGCTGAAGTTGCAGCAGCTGCACCAGCCATTCGACGTCGCTCAGCCCTCCCCTACCGAGCTTCAGGTGCCGCGACGGGTCGGCTCCCCGCGGCAGCCGCTCCGATTCCATCCGGGCCTTGATCCGGCGAATCTCCCGCACCCCCTGGCCCGAGATGGTCTCCGGGTAGCGGATGGGGTCGATCAGTTTGGTGAATGCTGCGGCGAGGTCATCGCTTCCTGCGATGGGCAGGGCACGCAGCAGGGCCTGCGACTCCCAGACCAGCGACCACCGCCGGTAATACTCGCGGAAGGACTCAAGCGACCGCACCATCGGACCCTGTTTCCCCTCGGGGCGCAGGTCGGCGTCGATTTCCAGGACCCGCTCCGCCTGGATTGCCGGAGAGCAGGGCTGCTGCAGCAGCGCCGACAGTTGGCTGACGATCCGCTCCGCCTGCCCCTGAGCCGCCGCCTCGCTCGCCCCCTGACGGGCACGGTGCACGTACATCACGTCGGCGTCCGACCCGTAGGTGATCTCACGGCCGCCCTGCCGCCCCATTGCCACGACGACGACGTCGGTCAGCGGCTCCTCGTTCGCTAAGACAGCACCCTCTGCGACATGCAGCGCGCCGAGGATCGCTGCCCGGTCAGTCGCGGACAAGGCGGCCCCTACCGCGGCCTGATCCAGCAGCCCTGAGCTGTCGGCGATGGCGATGCGCAGCAGTTCCCGGCGGCGGATCAACCGGATCAGCCGCATCGCTTCGCGGGGTTCGGGGTGCCGGGACATTTTTGACTGGATTTCTGTCCACTGGGCTTCAAACCCGACCGGGATCAGGTCCTTGTCGTTGCCGAGCCATTTGGTGGATTCCGGTGACACTTCCAGCAGGTCGGCGATGAACCGGCTACTAGAGAGGATGTGGCATAGCCGTTCAGCTGCCGCCTTGGAATCACGGAGCATGCCAAGGTACCAGTGGGTCTGGCCGAGGCCCTCGCTGAGCCGCCGGAAGGCCAGCAGGCCCGCGTCGGGGTCCACCCCATCGGCNCCAGCCAGCCGAGGAGGACCGGCAGCAGGTTGCGTTGCAGCGCCGACCGCCGGCTCAGACCCGAGGTGAGTGCCTCGATGTGACGCATCGCGACTTTGGGGTCCAGGTAGCCGAGCGCGGCGAGCCGCGCCCGGGCTGCCTCGGGGGTCAGCTTGACCTCGTCGATGCTGAGATTCGCGGCAGTGTTCAGCAGCGGACGGTAAAAGATGTTCTCGTGCAGGCCCCGCACGAGGCGCTTGGTCTGCTGCCACTGTTCAATCAGTGCTGCCGCGGCAGGGCGGGTGGTGCTTTGGGCGCCCTGGGATGACATGGCGAGGGCCCGTCGCGACGCGTCGTCCTCGGGCATCAGGTGCGTGCGGCGCATATTGACGAGCTGGATCCGGTGCTCGAGCACCCGCAGGTAGCGGTACGACTCGTCGAACGCCCTGGCGTCGGTCCTACCGATATAGCCTGCGGCGCTGAGCGCGGCGATGGCCGAGGTCGTGTCACGGATCCGGATCGACTCGTCGGCCTTGCCATGCACCAACTGGAGCAGCTGGACGGTGAATTCGACGTCCCGGAGGCCGCCGGGGCCGAGCTTGAGCTGACGCTCCGCCTCATGGGACGGGATGTTGTCGGTGACCCGGCGGCGCATGGCCTGCACCGAGTCGACGAAGCCTTCACGCTCCGAGGAGTTCCAGACCAGCGGCGCGACTGACTCCTCGTAGCGACGCCCCAGATCGGCGTCGCCAGCGATGGTCCGGGCCTTCAGCAGTGCCTGGAACTCCCAACTCTGGGCCCACCGGGCGTAGTAGGACAGGTGGGAATCGAGGGTCCTCACCAGTGGGCCTTCGCGCCCCTCGGGCCGCAGGTTGGCATCCACCTCCCACAGCCCGGGCTCAATCCCGCTTGACGTGATAGCCCGGGAAATTCCGGAGGCCAGCGACGTCCCAGTCCGGACGGCAAGCTCCTCGGCGAGGTCTGGTGCCTCAATCACGTAGATGACGTCGACGTCGGAAATGTAGTTCAGCTCTCCCGCACCACACTTGCCCATCCCCATCACCGCGAGGCGCACCGATGCTATGTCAGCGGCCGAGAAGCTGTCAGCCAGTTCCGCCCGTGAAACAGCCAGCGCTGCCTCAACCGCCGCGGCTGCCAGATCGGCCAGCTCCTTGCCGACGGTCGGCAGATAGTCCACCGGCGACGCCGAGCACAGGTCCCTGACCGCCAGTTCCACCAGGTGACGGCGGTAGCGTGCCCGCAGCAGCGCATACGATTCCTTGCCACCCCCGGCCGCGACGGGGGTGCCCGACGACGGATCGGCGCCGACCGACTCGAGCAGCGAAGACCGCAACAGTTCCGCTGACACCCCGCCGGGATTCCGGCTAGGACTGACCTTGACGGTGTCCAGGTGCTCGGGTCGCCGCATCAGGAATTCGGCAAGGGCCTCCGAGGCGCCGAGCAACCTGAACAGCGGCTCGCTGCCCACACCGCCGTCGGCCACCACGGCCGCAAGATCAGGTTGTACCGCCAAGAGCCGGACCAGGGATTGCAGCGCCAGATCGGGGTTGGCTGAGCGCGCCAACCCGCCGAACAGCGATGCCTCCGGAATGTCCCGCAATTCGGGCGCGTCCAGAAAGCGGGAGCTTTTCTCGAGGTCGGTGAAACCCCGGCTGATGAGTTGGCGGTTGAGGCTCATGGCGGGCGCCAGTTTAGAGGATCCCGAGGTTACGGCGCAGCTCGTAGGGCGTGACCTGGATGCGGTAATCATGCCATTCGGCCCGCTTGTTCCGCAGGAAGTTCTCGTAGACCTGCTCGCCCAGGATTCCCGCCACGAGTTCCGAGTCCTCCATGACCCGGATGGCGTCATGCAGGCTCGCTGGCAACGGGTCGTGGCCCATGGCGCGCCGTTCGGTGGCGGTCAGACTCCAGACGTCGTCCTCGGCACCCGGTGGCAGCTCGTAACCTTCCTCGATACCCTTCAAACCCGCACCGAGCAGCACCGAGTAAGCGAGGTACGGATTGCTGGCCGAATCGATGCCGCGATATTCGATGCGGGCTGACTGGCCCTTGTTGGGCTTGTACAGGGGAACGCGGACCAGGGCTGACCGGTTGTTGTGGCCCCAGGAGAGGTAGCTTGGGGCCTCTCCCCCGCCCCAGAGGCGCTTGTAGGAGTTCACGAACTGGTTGGTGACGGCAGTGAATTCCGGTGCATGCTTGAGGATGCCGGCAATGAACTGGCGTGCTGTCTTGGACAGCTGAAACTCGGCGCCCGCTTCGTAGAACGCGTTGGCGTCGCCCTCGAACAGGGAGAAGTGGGTGTGCATCCCGGAGCCGGGGTGGTCGGAGAACGGCTTCGGCATGAAGGTGGCATAGCTGTCCTGGGTCAGCGCCACCTCCTTGATGATGGTTCTGAAGGTCATGATGTTGTCGGCGGTCTGCAGCGCGTCGGCGTAGCGCAGATCGATTTCGTTCTGGCCGGGACCGGCCTCGTGGTGACTGAACTCCACCGAGATGCCCACCGATTCGAGCATCGCGACGGCGGTGCGCCGGAAGTCCTGCGCCACGCCACCGGGAACATGGTCGAAGTAGCCGGCCTGGTCCACGGGCACAGGCTGTCCATCGGGTCCCAGCTCATCGGATTTGAGCAGGTAGAACTCAATCTCGGGGTGGGTGTAGCAGGTGAACCCCATATCGGCGGCTTTCGCGAGCGTCCTTTTCAGGACGCCGCGCGGATCGGCGGTGGACGGCATGCCATCGGGGGTGAGAATGTCGCAAAACATCCGCGATGTGGGTTCTTTCTCTCCACGCCACGGCAGGATCTGGAAGGTCGAAGGATCAGGCTGTGCCAGCATGTCGGACTCGAAGACGCGGGCCAGCCCTTCAATGGACGAACCGTCGAACCCCAGGCCCTCCTCGAATGCGCCCTCCACCTCGGCCGGAGCCAATGCCACCGACTTCAGGGAACCCACAACGTCGGTGAACCACAGCCGCACAAACCGCACATCGCGTTCCTCGATGGTACGCAGTACAAATTCCTGCTGCCGGTCCATAGCTACCCTCTTTCATGCTGTCGGTGTGTGTCCCGGGTGTCATCATGAGTGTCGGTCCACCAGTTCACTCTACTGATACTCACGCATTGTTAAGCCCGCGTGCCACCCGGGCTTCTGAAGTAGGCTCGACATATGACTTCAGCAGAGATTCCAGCGCCCTACGGCACGGGTGCCCGCGATGCCGACGCCGGGGCCGCACCGGCCGCGTCGCAGCCGCGGACTCCGGCCCGGATCCGCACTCATCACCTGCAGCAGGCGAAAAATGATGGACGCCGCTTCGCCATGCTCACTGCCTATGACCAGTACGCCGCGGAGATCTTCGACGACGCCGGCATCGAGGTGCTGCTCGTCGGCGACTCTGCCGCCAACAACGTGTTGGGCTACACCACCACCCTGCCGATCACCGTCGATGAGATGATCATCTTCTCGCGTGCCGTCATTAACGGTGCCACCCGGGCGTTGGTGGTCTGTGACCTGCCCTTCGGCAGCTACGAAATCTCCCCCGCGCAGGCCATCGAATCGTCGGTCCGCCTGATGAAAGAGGGAGGGGTTCATGCCGTCAAGATGGAGGGCGGCCGCCACTACGCCGACACCGTCCGTGCCCTGACGACCGCCGGTATCCCCGTCATGGCCCATATCGGGTTCACCCCTCAGAGCGAGCATGCCTTGGGCGGGTACCGGGTCCAGGGCCGTGGGGACGCAGCACAGGAACTGATTGACGACGCCGTCGCCCTCGCCGAAGCCGGAGCGTTCTGTGTGCTCATGGAGATGGTGCCCGCCGAGGTGGCTGCCGCCGTCGACCGCGCCGTTCGCGTACCGACCATTGGGATTGGCGCAGGCAACTCGACCACCGGCCAGGTCCTGGTATGGCAGGACATGGCCGGGGTTCGTACTGGCCGCCAACCCAAGTTCGTCAAACAGTTTGCCGACGTCCGCTCAGTGCTCGCAGCGGCTGCGACGACGTACGGCGAGGAAGTCCGGAACGGGACGTTCCCCGGGCCGGAGCACAGCTTCTAGGAGCTACTGCTCGTCCTCGGCATCCCACGCCTGGTTTCGCTGGGCTACTTTTTCCAGGGCACGCTCGGCCTCCGCACGTGTGGGGTAGGGCCCAATCAGTTTCCGCCAATCTGACTGCGCGTCCTCCTCGATCTCGTGGGTTTGCACGTTGTACCAGAACTCGGCCATGAGGGTCCTCCTTGATGGTGACTTTCGGCGGGACGCCGTGGCGCCTATAAGATCAAGAGTATGCCTCAGCAATCCGTCAGTGCACCCGTTGGAACACTCGAACCAGGAACCGTCAGTCCCCAACTACCGGTCCCGGTGAGTATTCCGCGCCCCGAGTATGTTGGGCGCAGCGGACCTGCCCCCTTCACCGGGTCCGAGGTCAAGACTCCCGAAACCATCGAAAAGATCCGCCGTGCGAGTCGGCTGGCCGCACAGGCCATCGTCGAGGTTGGCCGCCACATCGAGCCCGGTGTGACCACCGACCAGCTGGATCGGGTAGGCCACCAGTTTCTCGTGGACCACGGCGCCTACCCCTCGACCCTGGGCTACCGCGGATTCCCGAAATCGCTTTGCTCATCCCTCAATGAAGTGATCTGTCACGGCATCCCCGACACCACCGTGCTGCGCGACGGCGACATCCTGAACATTGACATCACTGCCTACCTTGACGGCGTCCACGGCGACACCAACTACACGTTCCTGGTGGGCGACGTCGACGACGAATCCCGCCTCCTGGTCGAGCGCACCAAGGAATCGCTGAACCGTGCCATCAGGGCGGTGGCTCCAGGCCGGGAAATCAATGTCATTGGCCGGACCATCGAGTCCTATGCCCGCCGGTTCGGCTATGGAGTGGTGCGCGACTTCACCGGCCACGGCGTCGGCGAAGCCTTCCACACCGGGCTGATCATTCCCCACTACGATGCCGCCCCGGCCTATAACCGGATTATCGAACCGGGCATGACGTTCACCATTGAACCCATGCTCACCCTCGGAACCATCGAGTGGGACATGTGGCCGGACGAGTGGACGGTGCTGACCAAGGACCGTCAGCGCACCGCCCAGTTTGAGCACACCCTTTTGGTGACCGACAGCGGCGCCGAGATCCTTACCGTCCCCTAACCACCGGGTTCCCGCGGCGCTCCGCCGCGCCGGCGACCCCCCACCTACACCTGGAGAACCATGGGCAAGAGCAGCGAGAAGAAGCACGGCAAGTCCCTGCCGAACACAGTGATCGGCATCGATATCGGCGGCACCGGCATCAAGGGTGGCATCGTCGATCTGGTCGAGGGTGAGATCGTTGGGGAGCGCTTCCGCGTGCCCACCCCGCAGCCCTCCACTCCTGAGGCCGTCGCCGAAGTCGTGGCGCAGATTGTCGCTGAGTTGTCGACCCGGCCCAGCGCACCCGGCCCAGAGGTGCCGGTCGGTGTCACCTTCCCGGCCATCATCCAGCACGGCATCGCCCGTTCCGCAGCCAACGTGGACCAGAGCTGGGTCGACACCGACGTCGACGGCCTCTTCAGCAAAGTGCTGGACCGCGATGTGCACGTCATCAACGACGCCGACGCAGCCGGGCTCGCCGAGGTGCGGTACGGGGCTGGCAAGGGGGTGGACGGCACTGTTCTGGTCATTACCCTGGGGACCGGGATCGGTTCGGCGTTCATCTTTGACGGGAAGCTGGTACCTAACGCCGAGCTCGGGCACCTCGAGATTGACGGGTACGACGCCGAAACCCGGGCCTCAGCAGTCGCCCGCGAACGTGACGGCATTGACTGGGACGAGTACTCGGTCCGCCTGCAACGGTACTTTTCGCATGTCGAGTTCCTCTTCTCACCGGAGCTGTTTATTGTCGGTGGCGGTATTTCCAAGCGCAGCAAGGAGTACCTGCCCGGACTGAACCTGCGCACCCGCATCATCCCGGCCCAGCTGAGGAACCAGGCGGGCATCGTGGGCGCCGCGCTGCAGGCGGCACTGCACTTCAAGCGCCTGGCGAAACTGGCCGCAGCAGTCCCCGACGCGTAACCATCGCGGCGTC
>NZ_ASZW01000268.1:0-2641 GCF_000468215.1 Arthrobacter sp. CAL618
GCGCAGGAGCGTCCTAGATGTTGAAGCCGAGGGCCCGCATCTGGTCGCGGCCGTCGTCGGTGATCTTCTCGGGACCCCATGGTGGCATCCACACCCAGTTCAGGCGCCAGTCGTCCACGACGCCGTCCAGCGACAGGCCCACCTGCTCCTCGATGACGTCAGTCAGCGGGCACGCCGCTGTGGTGAGCGTCATGTCGATCAGCAGGGCGCCGTCGTCGGCGTACTTCAGGCCGTACAGGAGGCCAAGGTCAACGATGTTGACACCCAACTCGGGGTCAATCACGTCCTTGAGGGCTTCCTCGACGTCGTCAAGCGCGGTCTGTCCCGCGTTCACTTCACTCATTGTTCTCTACCTTCTCGAAGTGTTACCGAGTTCACTTGCTGCTGAGCCTAGGCGCCGGCTGTGGTGACAGCAGGAGCCGGGGACTGGGCACCGAAGCGGTCGTAGCCTTCGGCCTCGAGGCGGTCGGCCAGCTCAGGGCCACCCTGTTCAGCAATCCTGCCGTCAACGAACACGTGGACGAAGTCCGGCTTGATGTAGCGCAGGATCCGGGTGTAGTGGGTGATCAACAGGGTACCCATTTCGCCCTTTGAATGCTCGCGGTTCACGCCTTCGGACACGACCTTCAGCGCATCGACGTCGAGGCCTGAGTCGGTCTCATCCAGGATGGCGAAGCGGGGCTTGAACAGCTCGAGCTGAAGAATTTCGACGCGCTTCTTCTCGCCGCCGGAGAAACCCTCGTTGACGTTGCGCTGGGCGAAGTCGGCGTCGATGCGCAGCTGCGACATCGCTTCCTTGACGTCCTTGGTCCAGTGACGCAGGCTCGGAGCCTTGCCATCGAGGGCAGTCTTCGCGGTCCGCAGGAAGTTGGTCATGGTGACGCCGGGTACCTCGACCGGATACTGCATGGCCAGGAACAGGCCGGCGCGGGCCCGCTCGTCGACGCTCATATCGAGGACGTCTTCGCCGTCGAGGGTGATGGATCCGCTGTCAACGAGGTACCGGGGGTGACCGGCAATCGTCGAGGCGAGGGTCGACTTGCCGGAACCGTTGGGGCCCATGATGGCGTGTGACTCGCCAGTGTTGATGGTCAGGCTGACCCCTTTGAGGATCTGCTTCCTGACCCCCTGCTCCGTCTCGATGCTGACGTGGAGGTCCTTGATTTCAAGGGTGGACATCTGTGGTTCTCCTTCGCGCCCTGCGTGGCAGGGAGTGCAGTAGGTGTTCGAGCTAAGTAGTCGAAAAGTGTGTGGTGGCTAGCCGAGGTCCGGGACAGCGGCACCGTTGGTGACGGTGGTGATGTCCACGTAGACCTCGTCGCCGTGAATTTCCAGGGCGAACACTGGGACAGGTTCATAGGCTGGCAGTTGCAGCGGGGCGCCGCTGCGCAGATCGAACTGCGATCCGTGTCCCCAGCATTCGATGACGCATCCTTCGACGTCCCCCTCGGAGAGGGAGATATCGGCATGCGAGCAGGTGTCCCCGAGAGCATGGATTGCACCCTCGGAGTCCTTCACCACAGCCACCGGATAGTCGTCGATCAGAATGCGCAGGGCCTGGCGGACCTCAATGTCGTTGACATTGCAGACCAGTTCGCCCTTCGGTGCGTCAGCCATCAGATGTTTCCTGCCGCGAGTTCCCGCTCCACGGCGTCGGTCAGCCGCTCCTCCAGGGCTGGCACCTTGATCTGCTGGATGACCTCGTTGAGGAAACCGCGGACCACCAGTCGGCGGGCGGTTTTCTCGTCGATGCCGCGAGCCATCAGGTAGAACAGGTGCTCGTCGTCGAACCGGCCGGTGGCGCTGGCGTGGCCTGCACCCTCGATGAGACCAGTTTCGATCTCCAGGTTCGGCACCGAGTCCGAGCGCGTTCCGTCAGTCAACAGGAGGTTACGGTTCGTTTCGTACGTATCGGTCCCCTCTGCCTCCTTGCGGATCAGCACGTCGCCGACCCAGACGGTGTGAGCGTCCTGGCCCTGCAGGGCGCCCTTGTAGGTGACGCGGGATTTGCAGTTCGGGACGGCGTGGTCCACCAGAAGGCGCTGCTCAAGGTGCTGGCCTGCGTCGGCGAAGTACAGTCCGTACATCTCGACCTCGGAGCCTGGTCCGGTGAAGAGCGACGACGGCGTCATCCGCACCAGGTCTCCGCCCAGGCTGATCACGACGTGCTTGAACTTCGCGTTCCGACCGATTTTGGCCTGCTGGGTGGAGGTGTGGACGGCGTCGTCGTCCCATTCCTGCACACTGACGACGGTGAGTTCAGCGCCATCGCCGACGACGATTTCGACGTTCTGCGCGAGGGTGGTCTTGCCGTGGTGATCGAGCACCACGACGGCCTTTGAGAACCGCTCCGCGGTGATGATCAGGTGCTGGGCTGCAGGGGCCTCATCGACGCCATTGATGGTGATCTGGATGTCGCTGTCCGCGATGGTCTCCACTGGGATGGTCACGACCGTGGCCTCGGTGAACGCTTCCCAGGCTGCGGCCGAGACCCGGTCATCGGGAATGGATGCGGAGCCGATGCGGGAGTCGTCGCGGCCGACGGTCTCTACCTGGATGTTGGTGGCGCCGGAAACCTCAACGGTGGGCCCCGAACCGGTCAGTGGCTGGTCGTGCAACCCGCGGAGACGCTTGAGCGGGG
>NZ_ASZW01000268.1:2651-13269 GCF_000468215.1 Arthrobacter sp. CAL618
CCGCCAGTCCTCTTCGCGGCCGTTCAGCGGTGCGAAGTCGGCCAGTTTGTAGGACTTGAGCCGCTCACCGCGGGATGCCTCGGGGATGACCGGGGCGTCGCCGTGGCTGTGCTTTTTCGCGCCATGCTGGTCGGTGCCCTCGTTGAAGGGGGAAAGGTTTTCCCCTTCTTCGGTGAAACCGTCGATGGCAATTTTCTCTTCGGACGCCGGAGCGTCTAATTGGGTAGCTTCAGCCATTATCAGCCTACTGCCCCTTCCATCTGGAGTTCGATCAGGCGGTTCAGTTCGAGGGCGTACTCCATGGGGAGTTCACGGGCGATGGGTTCGATGAACCCGCGCACGATCATGGCCATGGCCTCGTCCTCGGGCATGCCGCGGGACATCAGGTAGAACAGCTGTTCCTCGCTGACGCGCGACACGGTTGCCTCGTGGCCCATGGTGACGTCGTCCTCGCGGATGTCCACGTACGGGTAGGTGTCGGACCGGGAGATCGTGTCCACCAGCAGGGCGTCACAGCGCACAGTGTTCGCCGAATGCGTGGCACCCTCGCGGACCTGGACCAGCCCGCGGTAGGCGGCCCGTCCACCGCCCCTGGCAACCGACTTGGAGATGATCGATGACTTGGTGTTCGGTGCGATGTGCACCATCTTCGAACCGGTGTCCTGGTGCTGACCCTCACCGGCGAAAGCAATGGACAGGGTCTCGCCCTTGGCGTGCTCCCCTACCAGGTAGACGGCCGGGTACTTCATGGTGACCTTCGAGCCGATGTTGCCGTCAACCCACTCCATGGTGGCGCCCTCGTGGGCGATAGCCCGCTTGGTGACCAGGTTGTACACGTTGTTCGACCAGTTCTGGATGGTGGTGTAGCGGACGCGGGCGTCCTTCTTCACCACGATCTCGACGACAGCCGAGTGCAGGGAGTCCGACGTGTAGATCGGGGCGGTGCAACCTTCGATGTAGTGCACGTAGGAGCCCTCGTCGGCGATGATGAGGGTCCGCTCGAACTGGCCCATGTTCTCCGTGTTGATCCGGAAGTAGGCCTGCAGTGGGATCTCAACGTGAACGCCGGGTGGCACGTAGACGAAGGAGCCGCCGGACCAGACGGCCGTGTTCAGCGATGCGAACTTGTTGTCGCCCACCGGGATGATCGAGCCGAAGTATTCCTCGAAGAACTCGGGGTGTTCCTTCAGCGCGGTGTCGGTGTCCATGAAGATGACACCCTGGCGTTCGAGCTCCTCGTTGATCTGGTGGTAGACCACCTCGGACTCGTACTGGGCCGCCACGCCTGAGACCAGACGGTTACGCTCTGCCTCGGGGATACCGAGCTTCTCGTAGGTGTTCTTGATGTCTTCGGGGAGTTCTTCCCAGCTGCCAGCCTGCTTCTCGGTGGAGCGCACGAAGTATTTGATGTTGTCGAAGTCGATGCCCGACAGGTCGGCGCCCCAGGCGGGCATGGGCTTCCGGTCGAAGTACTTGAGGCCTTTCAGGCGCAGGTCAAGCATCCATTGGGGCTCGTCCTTCTTGGCCGAGATGTCGCGGACAACCTCTTCGCTGAGTCCGCGCTTGGCGTTGGCGCCGGCGTCGTTCTTATCCGACCAGCCGAAAGCATAGTTACCGATGCCTTCGAGCTCCGGATTGCGCTCCAGGATGTCACTGATTACTGCTTCCGGAACGGCTGGCTCAGCCATTGTCTTCTGGTCTACTTGATCCGTCATCACGGCCTTTCATGCTGATGGTTGGATACGGTCGGTTCTAGCCCGGGGATGTCAGTCCCGGCGGGGGCCGGTGTTACCCGGCCCACAGGTATGTGGGTGGTGCAGACGTGGCCGCCGCGCGCCAGCGTGGACAGCCGGCGTACGTCGACGCCGAGCAGCCGGGAGAATACTTCGGTCTCCTGGTCACAGAATGAGGGAAAATCGGCGGCGAGCTCCTGCACCGGGCAGTGACCCTGGCAGAGCTGGACCGCCAGCATGGCAGCGTTCGGGGCGTTCCGCCCGACAACCGTGGTGGACCCCACGAATCCGTCCGTGGTCAGTGCTCCGGCCAGCGCACGGGCGCGGTCTTCGAGGTCGGGGCCGGCGGCTTCCACCAGGGGGCGGTACCGGGTTTCCATCTCGGCGAAGCGGGTCCGGGCGAACTCGTCGACGGCGTCGGGACCGGCGACCAGTTGGAGCTGGGTCAGAGCCGCCTTGGCGATGGACAGGTAGTCGGTGCCCAGCTCGGTCTGCCCTCGCTGGCTCAGCACGTACCGGCGGGCCGGCCGGCCCGCTCCCGAGGAGGGGTTGCCGACCAGTTTCACTTCGATGAGCTGTTTGCGGGACAGGGCATCAAGGTGGCGTCGGACGGCCGCCGGGGTGAACCCCAGGCGTTCACCGAGTTCAGCCGCGCTGACCGGGCCGTGTTCGAGGACCGCGGCGAGCACCTTGCTGCGGGTCCGGTCCTCGACCTCACTGGGCCTGGAACCGGTGGGCCTGGAACCGTTGGGGCGGGAGCTGTTGGGCCGGGAGTCATTTGGCTGGGAGCCATTTGGGCGCGCCTCAGCCGGGAAGGTGCTGGCTGGGGATGAATTGCTCATGTCGCCTCCTCCGGAATCCGCGGCACAGATTTATGCCCACAGAATAGACAACACAATCATGTCCTAATCTGTTCCCCACTGCCAGTAAGGCGAGGCTATCCGAAGGGCGGTTCCGCACGGGAAGGCACAGCTACTACATGCCGTAGAATAATTGAGTGCCAAACCCCTCTCCCGCGCTGGAAGTTGAAGCGCTCGTCAAGGACTTTGGACCCGTTTCCGCGCTCGACGGCAAGATGGTCAGGGTGCTCGACGGCGTCCACCTTCGAGCCTACCCCGGGCAGGTCACGGCGCTCCTCGGCGCGAATGGTGCCGGCAAGACCACCACCCTCGAATGCGCGCAGGGTTTGCAGCGCCCCAACGGTGGGACGGTCAGGCTACTCGGTGAGAACCCGTTCAACGCCGGAGCGGCGCTTCGCAGCAGAGTCGGAGTGATGCTGCAGGAAGGTGGGCTCCCGCCGTCGGCCCGGCCGCTGGCCCTGCTCAACCATGTGGCGGCCATGTACGGCGCACCCCGCCCGGTGGCCGAGCTTGCCGACCGGTTGGGCATCAACTCCTACGCCACCACGGGCATCCGACGGCTCTCCGGCGGCCAGAAACAGCGGCTCGCCCTCGCCTGCGCGCTGATCGGCAACCCCGAGGTGCTCTTCCTGGACGAGCCCAGCGCAGGACTGGATCCGCAGTCACGCACCATCGTGTTCGACCTGATCCGTGAACTCCGCGCTGAGGGGCTGGCCATCATCCTCACCACCCACCTGCTCGACGACGCCCAGAAGCTCGCCGATTATGTCTACATTCTCGACACGGGCCGCACCGTCACCCACGGCACCGTCGCTGACCTGACCGCCGACGACGCCGGCGACACGTACCGGGATCTCCGCTTCCAGGCCGCCCCAGGCCTCGGCCTCCCGGCCGGCGCGTTTCCGGCGCTCAGCTTTAGGGAAACCGATCCCGGCCGCTATTCGGTGGCTGGCTGTTTCACCCCCGCCGACCTGGCAGGACTTGCACGGTGGTGGGAAGAGGCCGGCGTCCTGCCCCTGTCCATCAGCATGCAACCCCGGTCCCTCGAAGACGTGTTCCTCGACATCTCCGGACGGGAAATCCGATGAGCACTGCCGCTCCGCTGGCTAAACGCATCCTCCTGCAGGGCCGCTACGAGGCGCTGTCCATGCTCCGCAACGGGGAACAACTGGTCCTGGCCATTGCGTTGCCCCTGCTCGGTCTGGTGGTCCTGGTCCTGACGCCGTTCCTTGACGGGATGGCGGACAGCCGAATCGACGCAGCGACCCCGGGCATCATTGCGCTCTGTGCCATGTCCACTGCCTTCACCGGGCAGGGCATCGCTACCGGCTTCGACCGCCGCTACGGCGTGCTGCGGTTCCTGTCCACTACTCCCCTGGGTAAACCAGGGCTGATCCTGGGGAAGGTGCTCGGCGTCGTCGTTGTCCTGGCAGTCCAGCTGGTGGTCATCGGTACCGTTGCGGTCCTGCTGGGATGGCGCCCGGATGCTGCGGGGATGCTGCCTGGGCTGGTGCAACTGATCGTCGGCGCTGCGGCATTCACAGCCCTGGGCCTCCTGGTGGCTGGAACCCTCCGGCCGGAGGCGACGCTTGCCGTGACCAACCTGGTGTGGATCCTGCTGGCCGTGGCCGGCGGTATTGTGCTCCCCGGGACGCTGCTGCCCGATGCCATGCGGCCGTTCGTTGACATCCTGCCGTCCTCGGCGCTGGGCGACGGACTACGGTCGGCGCTCATCGACGGGGCCTTCAACCTTCCTGCGTTCCTTATCCTCGCGGCGTGGGCCTTCCTGTCCAGCCTCGCCGCCATCCGCTGGTTCAAATGGAGTTAGCACACATGACACACCCTGCACCCACCGGCTGGAGCCGTCTCACAGCGAAACTCCCCCGCACCAACTCGCGGTCCGTTCGCGGTCTGGCCCTCGCCTCGCTGATCTCCCAGATCATGATCGTGGTGACCGGCGGTGCCGTGCGGCTCACGGCCTCAGGATTGGGCTGCCCTGAGTGGCCCAGGTGCACCGCCACGTCAATCGTCAATACACCGGAGATGGGCATCCACGGGGTGATCGAGTTCGGCAACCGGCTGCTGACCTTCGTGTTGACAGCCATTGCGATCGCCATGGTGGTATCCCTCTGGAATCTGCGCAAGGAACGCAAGGACCTGTTCCGGCTCGCCATCGCGCTGGCCGCAGGCATCCCCGCGCAGGCTATCCTCGGCGGCATCACGGTGCTGACCCAGCTCAACCCCTGGGTGGTCGGCTGGCATTTCATCGTCTCGATGGTTCTGATTGTCCTTGCCACGGTGCTGGTCAACCGGGCACGGATCACCACCGCGCAGGCGGCAACGTCGGCCGCGCCGCTGGGATCACGGCTGCTGCGTCAGATCCTGACCGCTGCGGCAGTGCTGACAGCCATCACGGTCTTCCTCGGAGTGATCGTCACCGGATCCGGCCCGCACGCCGGTGACGCTGGCGCCGCCCGGAACAACCTCGACCCCGACCTCATGACCCGGATCCACGCGGCGCCGGTCTATCTGCTGGTACTCACGGTCGCCGTCGCGCTGGTGCTGGTGTACCGCGAGTCGGCAGCGTCACGACTCAGGACATCGGTGGTGATCCTCGCCGCGGTGGTTCTTGCCCAGGGCGCCCTCGGCTACCTGCAGCACTTCCTGCACCTGCCCGTCGTGCTGGTGGCCCTGCATATGCTCGGAGCATCAGTGCTGACGGCGGCCATGGCCAACAGCGTCTATTTGGCGGCAAGCCGCCAGGAGCGGGCCACACTGGAATCCGACGACCACGGTGTCGCCTCGGAGCCCGCGGGCTTCAGAGACGACCGGTAACCTCAAGCGCGTCGATCAGGCGTGCCAGGTCGCGCTGCTCACTACCCGGCACGGGTAATACCGGCAGCCGCGGGTCCCCGGCGTCGATGCCACACGCTTTCGCCAGTGAATGAAGCCCGCTCAGCTTCCGCAGCCGCAGGACGGCCTGCACCACCGGCAGCAGAAGCTTCCGCGACTCAGCAATCCGGGCACCATCCCCACTGACTACCGCCGCCCGAAACTCGGTGTAGGCGCGGGGAAGCAGCGCCGCGGGACCGGTATGCCAGGCGTCCGCTGCGATATCGCCCGAGGCGATCAGCAGGTCCCCGCTCAGCCCATGGCTGAACGGCTGGCTGGTCAGTGACCGCAACCGGTCGTAGCGCTGCCGGAAGGACACCACGTCGGTGGCAGTGTCCTTGAACGCCTGCACATTGGGGAGGTCAAGGAGTTCGGCGACCAGTTCCAGGTCGTAGTGGAACTGGGTGGTGCCGGGGTTGTTGTAAAGGCAGATCGGCAAGGACGTGACCTCGCAGACGGCAGCGGTCTGGGTCGCCACCTCATCGTTGTTCAACGGCACATAAGACACCGGTGAGAGCACCACACCTGAGGCTCCGGCGCGCTCGGCGTCCCGGGCGGCGTCGAGCACTTCCCTCGTCCCCACCGAGCTGATCCCCACCACGACGGGAACGCCGGACTCCTGGGCGGCGTCGACGGCGGTCGAGGCGACCTGCGATCGTTCAGCGGCGCTGAGGTAGGCGAAACTACCCGAGGAGCCCAGCACCGCTATGGCATCCACCCCCGAGGACGCGAGGGAGGACACCAGCGACGCCAGCTCGGGGAAGTTGATGTCACCGTTCCCGTGAAAGGGAGTGACTGGATACGCGATTAGACCGTTGAACACCATGTGCTCATGCTAGTCGTACCCACTGGTTAGAAGACCGGGCCGCCGATGAACGGATCGATGGCCAGCGCGAGGAACACTACGGTGAGGTAGCTGATCGAGCCGTGGAACACCTTCATGGAACCCTTGTCAGTGACCGTGCCGCGCACCGCAGAGGTGTGGAGCTTGTGGGTTTCCGACAGGAACCAGATACCGGCGGCGAGGGCCGCGACGGTGAATACCCAGCCCGCCCCGCCCACGGGGATGAGCAGCAGTGAGCAGGCGACCGTCGCGTAGGCGTAGAGGACCACCTGGACGGACACAACGCGGGCACCGGCGATCGCGCCCAGCATCGGCACCTTGGCCGCGTTGTAATCGTCGCTGTACTTCATGGAGAGCGGCCAGTAGTGCGGCGGCGTCCACAGGAAAATGATGAGGAAGAGGACCACGGCTGGCCACTCAATGGTGTTCGTGACAGCGGCCCAGGCAATCAGTACCGGCATGCAGCCAGCGGCTCCGCCCCAGACAATGTTCTGCGGCGTGCGGCGTTTCAGAATCAGCGAGTAGACGACCACGTAGAAGAAGATGGCTGCCACGCCGAGACCAGCGGTCAAGGGGTTGGCGCCGAACCACAGCAGGGCAATAGCGGCAACGCCGAGCACCCAGGAAAAGATCAGGGCTTCGCGGGGGGAAACCTCACCGGTGACCAGCGGCCGCTTCTCGGTGCGGTGCATCACCTTGTCGATGTCGCGGTCAATGTAACAGTTGAACGAACCGGCGCTGCCGGCGGCCAGTGCGCCACCGACCATGGTCGAAATCATCAGCCAGACACCGGGTAGTCCGCCCTGGGCGAAGATCATGGTTGGCAGTGTGGTGACCAGCAGCAGCTCGATCACGCGAGGCTTGGTCAGAGCGAGATAGGCCTTGGCCTTGCGTTTGAAACCCGTACTGGTGCCCGTTGTGCTGGCAAGGCCCGGATCCTGCTCGGTCTTCACGAGGTAACACTGCCGTTTCTGCTGGGGGGAAAGTCCTCTCTCATCATACCGTCCCCTCCCTCCCAGATTTTACAGACTGTAGAAGTAACCTCGCCGGATGCGCCCCAGAGACTCGTCACGTCACGATGTGAACCACAAATTTGAAAACCGGCCCAAGACGATAGGGTTGACCCTAATGCCCAGCCCGTTTCCGCCGGTAAAATGGTGGCCGCGGGGCGTGGGTAGCCAGAATGCAGGTTTTTACAACGGTGAACGGCCAGTTGTTCCGGTGCGCAAAGACGGCGATCGCCAGTCCCACAGGGCGCCGCGGCGCTGGCCGTGGAGCACAGAGAGGGGCTGAGGTTTCGTGCCGCAGCTTGATACGCAAGAACTGACCTGGACCGAACTGGACACGCGTGCGGTGGATGCCGTCCGGGTGTTGGCAGCAGACGCTGTGGAGAAGGTGGGAAACGGCCACCCCGGCACGGCTATGAGCCTGGCACCCGCGGCCTACCTGCTGTTCCAGAAACTAATCCGGCATGACCCCTCCCAGCCTGAGTGGACCGGCCGCGACCGGTTTGTGTTGTCGCCGGGCCACACCTCCCTGACCCTTTACATTCAGCTCTTCCTCTCCGGGTACGGACTGGAACTCGAGGACCTCCAGTCCCTGCGGACCTGGGGCTCGAAAACCCCCGGCCACCCGGAATACCGCCACACCGCCGGCGTCGAAATCACCACCGGACCGCTGGGTCAGGGCCTTGCCTCGGCAGTCGGGTTCGCCTTCGCCCAGCGCCGGATGCGCGGCATGATGGATCCCGATACCGCCGCCGGCGAGAGCCCATTCGACCACACCATCTGGGTGATCGCGTCCGACGGCGACCTCCAGGAGGGTGTCACGGCTGAAGCCTCGTCGCTGGCCGGACACCAGGAGCTCGGCAATCTGGTGGTCCTCTACGACGAGAACCACATCTCCATCGAAGACGACACCGACATCGCGTTCACTGAGGACGTACTCGGGCGCTACGAGGCCTACGGCTGGCATGTCCAGCGCGTTGACTGGACCAAGACCGGCAACTACGTCGAAGACGTCCAGGAACTGTACAACGCCCTGACAGCGGCACGGGACGAGACGTCCAGGCCCTCGATCGTGTCACTGCGGACCATCATTGGCTGGCCGGCACCGACGAAGCAGAACACCGGCAAGATCCACGGTTCGGCCCTCGGCGCAGACGAGGTGGCAGCCCTCAAGGAGACCCTCGGCCTCGATCCGGCCAAGCACTTCGACGTTGCCCCCGAGGTGTTGGACCACGCCCGGCAGGTCAGCGACCGCGGGCAGGCGCTGCGCTCCGAATGGGACAAATCATTTGGCGCCTGGCAGCAGGCCAACCCCGAGAACGCCAAGCTCCTCGACCGGATCGCCTCCCGGACCCTCCCGGCCAACTGGGATGACGCCCTGCCCGAATTTGAGGCGGGCAAGGACATGTCCACGCGGGCCGCATCCGGCAAAGTGCTCTCAGCCATTGGCCCGGTGCTCCCGGAACTGTGGGGTGGCTCGGCCGACCTCGCAGAATCGAACAATACGACGATCGAGGGGTCGCCGTCGTTCATCCCCGAGGGCAAGCAGACCGACACCTGGCAGGGCAACCCGTACGGCCGGGTGCTGCACTTCGGCATCCGCGAGCATGCGGCAGCCGCGATCGTCAACGGCATCGTGATGCACAGCAGCACCCGGGCGTTCTCCGGCACCTTCCTGATCTTCAGCGACTACCAGCGTCCGGCCGTCCGGTTGGGCGCACTCATGGGGGTCCCGTCCATCTATGTCTGGACCCACGACTCCATCGGTCTGGGCGAAGACGGTCCCACCCACCAGCCGGTGGAGCAATTGGCCGCCCTGCGCGCAATTCCAGGGCTCGACGTCGTCCGCCCGGGTGATGCCAACGAGGTGGCTGTCGCCTGGCGCACCATCCTCGAGAACACCGAGAACCCGGCGGGGATCGTCCTGACCCGGCAGAACATTCCCACCTATGCACGCGGCACCGGTGCAGCTGACGGCGACACCTTCGGCTCAGCCGAAGGCGCAGCCAAGGGTGCCTACGTCCTCGCCGAAGCGACCGGCGGCACTCCCGATGTCATCCTGATCGGCACCGGCTCGGAGGTTCAGCTGGCTGTTGAGGCACGCGAAACACTGCAGGCGGAGGGCATCGCTGCCCGCGTCGTTTCGATGCCGAGCCTTGAATGGTTCAACCGCCAGGACGAGGCCTACCGTGAATCGGTGCTTCCCGGCACCGTCAAGGCGCGGGTTTCCGTGGAGGCCGGGGTGGCCCTCGGCTGGCGCGAACTCATTGGCGATGCCGGCAGGTCAGTGTCCCTGGAACACTTCGGTGCATCCGCTGATTACAAGCGGCTGTTCAACGAATTCGGCATCACCGCCGACGCCGTCGTCCAGGCAGCCCGCGACTCCATCGCTGTTGCAGGCGACCACCGGGCACCCAACGGCACGCCGGCGTGGTCCGGCCCCGCATCATCCGAAACCGGCGACCAGCAGTAACAGCCGACAATTCAAGGAGATCCACCATGACTTCAACACCCACATCAGACCTTTCCGCGGCCGGCGTATCGATCTGGCTCGATGACCTTTCACGGGAGCGCATCAACTCGGGCGCCTTCAAGCACCTGATCGAGGAACGCAACGTGGTTGGCGTCACCACCAACCCCAGCATCTTCGCCGCGGCACTGCAGCAGGGCGAGTCCTACGCGACCCAGGTCGAGGCGTTGGCTGCAGCCAACATCCCCGTCAATGACGCTGTCTTCGACATCACCACCCACGACGTCGCCCAGGCCTGCGACATTTTCGGCGCAGCAGCCAAGAGCACCGGCGGCGTCGACGGTCGCGTGTCCATCGAGGTTGACCCCCGGTTGTCCCGGGATACCGAGGGCACCATCGCCGAGGCCAAGCGCCTCCACGCCAAGGTGCAGCGATCAAATGTCCTGATCAAGATCCCCGCCACCGTCGAGGGGCTCGAAGCAATTGCGTGCACCCTCGCCGCAGGGATCAGCGTCAACGTCACCCTGATCTTCTCCCTGGAGCGCTACCGGGCTGTGATCAACGCCTTCATGCTCGGCATCGAGCAGGCGAAGGAAAACGGGTTTGACCTCTCGACCATCCACTCGGTCGCATCCTTCTTCGTGTCCCGCGTGGACAGCGAGATCGACAAGCGTCTGGACGGCATCGGGACCGACGAAGCCGCAGCGTTGAAAGGCAAGGCAGGGTTGGCGAACGCCCGGCTCGCCTACCAGGTGTACGAGGAGCTGTTCGAGACGGAGCGGTGGGAAGTTCTCGCTGCCGCCGGAGCCCGG
>NZ_ASZW01000269.1:0-18951 GCF_000468215.1 Arthrobacter sp. CAL618
GTTCAGGACCACCTCGCGTTCCCGGAGAGCTTTCCGGTGCCGGCTACTGATGGGTTCGGGGTGAAGTTTTTCGCGTAACCGGTGGGCCTGGCGGCAGAACTTCGTCACGGTGGTCTGACCGGCCAACGCGATCAGCCTGGTTTCATAGGCGGCGGCGAGAGCGGGGTCGGTGTCGGGCATGTCTGTGGCTTCTTCGACAACGGCCCAGGCATGGCGGCGTGAGAGTCTGCCGTCCTCTAACGCGTTCAACGTGGCCGGGTAGTGGCGGGTCAGCAGGGTGCTGTGTTCGACCAGGAACCCGGCGGTCCGCTCCGGCAGGTGCAACGTGGCGCCGATCTCGGCTGCGGCCAGGGTTTTCTCAAACCCGAAAGCCCCGCGGCCGCAACGGGTTTGCTCGGTTTGCAGGTCCAGGATCCGGGTAACCAGTTTCGCTTCCTGGGCATCGAGCCATGACCGCGCCTCGGCGACGTCATTCAACGCATCCAAGACCTGGGCAGAGTCAAGGCCGGCCGGGGCGGCGAGCCCGAGTTGGCCGGTCAGGGCGGGAGGTTCGTCGCTGGAGCGCACCCGCTCGCCGGGCACGAAGGCCATTCCCCAAAAATCCGATGCCTCATCATCCGCATCGGTCGAACCCGCAGCCTCAGCCTCCGACTCCGGCGGTTCAACAGTGGGTGCTGTCCACACCGCGTCCACGCCTAGCGGTCCCTCCGGACCATACCCAGCAGAAGACCCAACAGAAGCCCCGGAGGAAGACGCCGCAGAAGCGCCGGCGTGAGTTCCCGCAGTAGACCCCGTGGCCGTGTTCGCGGGCCCGCTGGTCGAGGCGGAATCCGCGCCGGATTCGGGAGGGATTCCCGATCCGGGAGCAGAAGCTGCACTGCTTTTCATACCCCAATTCCATCATCGAGCACCGACAGTATGAGGGGAAAATAGGGGGCCCGGAGAAAACTTTTTCGAAGTATTTTTGCAGGCTGATTCTTCGCGGCCAGCGTGATGTGTCGAGGTCATAGGGGCCAAGGCTATGCAGGTGAGGCGGGCCCCTCGTAGGTTCCGAAACCCTGAACTCATGAAAAAGCCGCCCGGCGTCGCTGGGCGGCTTTTCACGGGTTCAGCTAGCCGACGTGATCCCGCCAACTGTGCTGAGGATCGAAGCCGAGCACGCTGCGGGCATGATCAATGGACAGCAACGTCTCGTGCTCGCCCACGTCCTTGACCACCTCGACGTCCGGGAACACCTCGGCAGCGAGTGATGCGCTGGAGCGGCTCATCACCGTGTCAGCTGCGGCGATGATGAACGTGTCGAAGCCCGGCCCTGCGTTTTCCAACGCCCGTTGCACGGCCTGCGCGCCGTCGCGACCGTCAATGTACCCCCAGAGATTCCACTTCCGAGCCATAGCGTCGGCATCGAAAGAAGGGAACTTCGCATAATCCTCGGGGTCCATGACGTTCGAGAACCGCAGCGCGGTAATGCTCAACTCGGGATCCCACCGCGTCAGCTGGATCGCCATCTGCTCTTCTAGGTGTTTGACCAGCGAGTAGGTGCTTTCCGGCCGTGCGGTGTACTTCTCGTCGACGGGGATGTAGGGCGGGTCCTCGTCGAAGGGTAGCCCCAGTACGGTCTCGCTGGACGCGTACACAACCTTCTTGATTCCAGCCCGGCGGCAGGCCTGGAACACGTTGTAGGTGGCCGGCATGTTGTTGTGGAAGGTCGCAGCATCTGCGTAGATGCCGGGAGCGGGAATGGCCGCCAGATGAACGACGGCGTCGAAGCCGGTATGTTGATCGTCGACACCCATGAAGGCATCAATGACGTGTCCATAGTTGGTCAGGTCGATCTTCACGAAGCCAGGACCACGTTCCCCCTGCACGTCCATACCAATAACCTCATGCCCCGCGGCTCTCAGAACCGAGGTGACCGTGCGGCCCAATTTGCCGGTGGCACCGGTTACCGCGAGCCTCATACGGGCCGCTGCTCAGGCGAAACAGTTTTCGCCGGATCGGTCTCCGCCATCGAACCAACCGCATCGTCAATCTTGGCCATGACAGCAGCGTCGAGGGTCACTCCCGATGCCACAGCATTTGACTTGACCTGCTCAGGCTTCGACGCGCCGATGATCGCTGCAGCAACGTTCTTGTTTTGCAGCACCCAGGCGATAGCCAGTTGTGCCATGGTGAGCCCAACCTCATCGGCGATCGGCTGGAGCTTCTGCACTCCGGTGAGTGTCTCGTCGGACATCCACCGCTCGATCATGTTCGAGCCGCCCTTGTCATCAGCGGCCCGCGATCCTTCCTCAGGGGTGCCACCTGGCTGGTACTTGCCGGTCAACACGCCCTGCGCCACCGGTGACCAGACAATCTGGGACAACCCCAGCTCCTCGGACACGGGAACCACTTCCTCCTCAATGACCCGCCACAGCATCGAATACTGAGGTTGGTTGGAGATCAGCTGGAAGCCGAGTTCCTTGGCCAGCGCATGCCCGGCGCGGATCTGGCGGGCATCCCATTCGCTGACACCGATGTACAGGGCCTTGCCCTGGCGAACGATGTCCGCGAACGCCTGCATCGTCTCTTCCAGCGGCGTCTGGTAGTCGTAACGGTGCGCCTGGTACAAGTCCACATAGTCGGTCTGCAGGCGCTCCAGCGAACCGTTGATTGACTCCATGATGTGCTTACGGGAGAGCCCGACGTCGTTTGGCCCCTTCGGCCCGGTGGGCCCCCACACCTTGGTGAAGATCTCCAGAGACTGGCGCCGCTCGCCCTTCAGGGCTTCGCCGAGCACCGTTTCGGCGGCGGTGTTGGCGTACACATCTGCCGTGTCGAAACTGGTGATGCCCACATCCAGGGCTGCGCGCACACACTGGGTGGCGACGTCGTTCTCCACCTGCGATCCGTGGGTCAACCAGTTGCCGTAGGTGATTTCCGAGATCTTGAATCCACTGTTTCCGAGGTATCGATAGTCCATACATTCGATGCTAGGGCACCACTCGAGGAATGAGGTGGATCACACTGCAGTGTCGTTGCCTAAGGTGACGATTTGCGGCGCGGTGGCCAGACAGTGGCGAAGCTGACCGAGGCAAACAGGGCCAACCGGTACACTGAATTGTCTTTGTTTCACCACCACTGATTGAGGGATTTTGGTTAAGTTCACCGCGCGTCTAGCCACGGCCGAGGAGCGGGACAACTGGGACGCGTTGGTGACGTCGAACCCTAACGGGGGAAACATGCTCCAGTCGGCATCCTTCGCCGATGTGAAGTCTCAGCACGGCTGGACTCCCCGGTTCCTGGTCTTTGAAAGCGCCGAGTACACCACCTACAACCTGGTGATCGAAAAGCGGCTGCCTCTGCTGGGCGCCCTCTGGTATCTCATCAAGGGCCCTGACGTTGCCGATCCTGCCCATGTGCCGGCGGTGCTTGACGCTTGCCGGGACCTGGTCCGAACCGGGCGTCACAATGTGTTCGCAGTGAAGGTGGAGCCCGACATCCCTGCCGACGACGACGTCGACCGGCTGTTTCTCAACGCGGGCCTGATCAAAACCTTCGATCTGCAGCCCAACGACCACACTGCGATCCTGGACACCACCCCAGAACCGAACCAACTGCTGCGCAACCTGCATTCGCGCGGCCGCAACGCTGTACGTCGTGCCAGCCGTGAAGGCGTCGAAGTGCGCCGGATGGAACCCACTGACGAAAACTTTCGCCAGATGTACCAGCTGATGGCCCACATCGAGGATCGATCGGCCGCCAAGCTCCGCTCCTACCAGTACTACAGCCGGTTTTGGCGGAACTTCGCCGACGCTGGCCAGGGTCGCCTGTACTTCGTCTACGAAGATGGCAAACCCGCCGTTGGCGCGTTCGTCATCAACTACGGGCTCAAAGGCACTTACAAGGACGGCGGGTCCAAGCCCAAACGATCCCAGTATGGTGACTCCCATTTGGTGCAGTGGCAGGCGATCACTGACCTCAAGGAAGAGTTCGGGATAGTTGAATACGATTTCTGCGGCACTCCGCCCAGCGACCGGCTCAAGGACCCCACCCATCAGCACCATGGGTTGGGTCTGTTCAAGACCAGCTTCACCAAGACTGTGACGGACTTCGTCGGCTGTTATGACCTACCGCTCAGCGCGTGGAAGTATCGACTCTGGAACGTGATCGGCGAGAAGGTCGCTCGACAAATCTACTGGCGCCGACACCAGCAACCGTTCTACTAAACAAACACTCCCGCTCCCTGCGGGCGCACCGGATGAAGGGGTGAATTCCATGGGAGAGAAGACCGAGGCCGACGACGGCCGCAACCCCAACACCAACCCTGCGCCGGTAGCCGAACAGCTGCCGATCGTTCCCACCGCGGGGACCCCGGCCAGCGTTGCCCAGCCCGCAGCACGTCCGGTTCATTCGCTGCCCGGCACCCCTGGGGGCCCGGGATACGCAGGCCGCTCGGGATCGGCTGGCAAGCCTGGCAGGTCTTCCGGAGCCAAGCCCAAGTCCCGCCCACGTCCGGCAAATAACAAGCCGGATCGCAGGACCTACTCGACGCCCACCGATGCGCTGCCGACCACGCCCCGTTCGGTGCGCCCCGACCGCTCGAATGCCGCAGCCAGGAAGGTACTCCGCCGACTGGTGCAGGGGGAGACTCCGCCCACCCAGGCGATGAGCATCGTTGAACGGCTGGCTGGCAGCCCCTATGCCAATCCCACCATCCAGGTTTCCGGGCCGGACATCAACGCGCGACGAACCCTTGATTTCGCGCTGAGCCTGGCCGAAACGATGTTCCGGTACGGCGCCGGCGCCCTTGAGGTCGAAACCAGCATCATCGCGGTCACCGCAGCCTTTGGGCTGGACAACATTGAAGTGGACATCACCAACCAGTCGGTCATCCTGAACTATTCGGCCAAGGACCAGACCCCAGTCACCGTGCTGCGGGTGGTTCGTTCCTGGACCAATAACTACGCCGGCCTGCTGAAGGTGCATCAGTTGGTGACCGACGTCGTCAACGGCGGAACCTCGCGGATCGAAGCTGCAGCTCGGCTCGACGAGATCACCCACAAGCCGAAACCCTTTCCCCGGTGGATGGTGACGGCTGCCTTCGGTGTCTTCGGGGCTGCCATCGTGAGTTTCATTGGTGGCGGACCGTTGGAGTCGCTGATCAGCTTTGCCAGCTGCATCGGCGTCGACCTCCTCTTGCGTCAGTTGGGGAAGTGGCGGGTTCCTGAGTTCTTCTCGGTAGCTACCGCCTCGGGTATGGTCACGATCATCGCGATGTTCTTCTGGTGGCTCGATATCGGCATTGCGCCGTCGTTCGTGGTGGTGGGCGGAATCCTGCTATTGCTGCCGACTGGCCGGCTCGTCTCCGCAACCCAGGACGCGATCAACGGATTCCCGGTCACCGCGGCGGGCAGGTATCTATCAGCGTTCCTCGTGTTTGCCGCGATCATCTCCGGGATCGCCGTCGCGTTGGTCGTTGGCGCATTGGTGGGGGTGCCAGAGCTGGCGCTGACGACCGAAGGGTCAATGTATCCGCTGCCGGTGGCGGCAGCGCTGGTGCTGATCGCCGTCGCCATGATCGGAGTCGCAGAACAGACCGACATGAAACTCCTGCTCCCCACGGCCCTGATCGGTGTCACCGGTTTCCTGCTGTACTCGCTGGTGGTCAGCCTGGGCGTGGGCTACCGCCTAGCCCCGGCAATCGCCGCAGTGCTGATCGGGATGCTCGCGAGAATGGTGGCGTTGCGGATGGGCGCACCCCAGCTGGTCGTGGCAGTTCCGGCGGTCATGTTCCTCTACCCGGGCCTGATGGTGTTCAGGTCGATGTACGGCTTGACGATCGAAACCGAGCTGATTGGGGCTGGCACCAACAGCCTGTTCAATGCGTTGACGATCATTCTTGCCATTGCCGGCGGCGTGGTGCTGGGTGACAACCTCGCCCGTCCGCTGACCAAGGGAGTCAGCAGTAACGAACGCCGGAACCGGCGCCGGTAAGTCAGCGCAACTGCCAGTCCACCGGTTCGGCGCCCTGCTCCACCAGGAACGTGTTGACCCGGGTAAAGGGCCGGCTGCCGAAGAACCCTCGCGACGCCGACAGCGGGCTCGGGTGCACTGACTCGATCACCGGAGTGCTGCCGAGCAGGAGCTTGATCTGCTGGGCGTCCCTGCCCCACAGCACCGCAACCAGAGGTAGGTTTCTGGCAACCAGGGCTTCCACCGCTGTATCGGTCACTACGTCCCAGCCCAGTCTGCGGTGTGACGCCGCGCCGCCGGCCCGCACCGTCAGGACCCGGTTCAGCAGCAGCACTCCCTGCTCGGCCCACCCCGACAGGTCGCCGTGCGCAGGAACCGACGTGCCGGTGTCGGCAGCGAGTTCCCGATAGATATTGGCGAGGCTCCGTGGAAGCGGTCGGGTGCTTCCCGCTACCGAGAAGGACAGCCCGACGGCGTGCCCCGGCGTCGGGTACGGGTCCTGACCCAGGATCAGCACCTTGACCTGATCCATCGGGTAACTGAACGCCCGGAGGATGTGCTCGGCTGGCGGCAGGATCTCGTGTCCGCCGTCGACTTCCGTGCGGAGCCGATCGGCGAGCAGGTGCAGTTGCGGCTCGATCGGCGCCAGCGCGGCAGCCCAGGACGGATGAACGACGTCGGCCACCGGAACGGGGGCGGCGAACGGGAATTTCGAGCCGTCCCGGATCGGGGACGCCGTGGGGGAGGGGGCTGGCTCGGGGAAGAGGGCGCTCTGGTATTCGGACACCCTCCCATCCTTGTGCCCGAGCCCGCCAAATGACAACCGTGTTATTCCCAATTACCATGAAGGTCAACGGCAGCGTTCCACTAAGCTGCCTTCAACTAAGGGGCGATAGGCAGTGACTGATGCGGTGCGCGCTGACAGTGCGGTACACCCTGATCCGGAGGGTCACCGTCAGGCGTCTGTGCTGGGAGACCGCGAGCAGCAAATGCTCGCCCTTGAACGCCAGTGGTGGAAGTACTCAGGGGCCAAGGAACAAGCCATCCGCGAACTGTTCGACCTGTCGGCTACCCACTACTACCAAATCCTCAACGCCATGATCGACACCGAGGCAGCATTGGCTCACGATCCGATGCTGGTCAAGCGACTGCGTAGACTACGTACATCGCGTCAGCGCGCGCGCTCAGCCCGCCGCCTCGGCGCTGACATCTGAACGCTCCCGGCGAACCCTTTACAGCGCCAAAACCCAAGGATGACGCATAACTATGAGCCAGTACCCCCGGGACGAGTTCGACAAGATCCCTGAATCCGCATCGCGGCAGGGCGTTCACCGGGAAAGACTGGTTCCTCCGCGGTCCAGTGGGCTGGCGTTGAAAATCTTGGTTGGGGTACTCGCGCTCGCCGTCGGGCTGGCCGCCTACTTTATTCTTCCCCGTCTTGGCATTGGCCAGACGGAGTCATCCGCCAGCCAGACCACCACCGCGCCGGTCGCCGAGACCACCTCGAACGCGTCGCCTGCCCCGGCCGACGACGACGCTTCCGAGCCCGAGCCGACCCCGTCCAATCCGGCGACCCAAGCCCCAACAGGGGCTCCCACTGATGAGCCCACCGAGGCTGAACCCACTCCCAGCGAGGAACCGGCAGCGATCGACCGGGCCCAGGCAGTAAACGTCTACAACTCAACGGGCATCGGCGGATTGGCCAGTTCGGCAGCCGGCCGGGTCACGGCTGGTGGCTGGACTGTGGGCCAGATCGCAGACTGGGGCGGAGCGCCGCCCCAGACCTCAGTGATCTTCTACAACAACGCCTCCCAGCTTGCAGCGGCACAGGAAGTAGCCGGCATCCTCGGCATCCCCACCCTGGTCGAAACCACCGAAGTGTCTTCGAGCATCACAGTGGTTGTCGGCCCCGGATTCCAATAGGCATTGAGTAGGAGGCACGGTTCCGCGACGCACGAGTGGTCCGTGGTGCCATTTATGACTCGGTGGTGTACGGCGTCACCCGTGCCCAGTGGGAGGGTCTTCACTTGCACTCAGGCAGCCAGAGTGCTAATTATTGAGTTAGCACTCTAAGCCGCTGACTGCTAATTGTTGGCGGGGTTGGATGTGACAAGCACACCACTGTGGTGAGGGTCGTGGCGGGACGTAAAGAGATCGTCCTGCTGATACCCGTCCGTCGCGGGCACCGCAGCCGGTGAGCATAAGTTTGCTGATAAGCAGTACTGTCCCCGAAAGGACCTAAGCCACTATGGCCAAGATCATTTCTTTTGATGAAGAGGCACGCCGCGGCCTTGAGCGCGGACTCAACATCCTCGCCGACGCCGTCAAGGTAACGCTGGGCCCACGTGGCCGCAACGTCGTCCTGGAAAAGAAGTGGGGCGCCCCCACGATCACCAACGATGGTGTATCCATCGCCAAGGAGATCGAACTGGACGACCCGTTCGAAAAGATCGGCGCAGAGCTGGTTAAGGAAGTCGCCAAAAAGACTGACGACGTCGCCGGCGACGGTACCACCACCGCCACCGTCCTTGCACAGGCACTGGTCAAGGAAGGCCTGCGGAACGTTGCTGCTGGCGCCGATCCACTGAGCCTGAAGCGCGGCATCGAGAAGGCTGTTGAAGCCGTCACACGCGAGCTGCTGGCTTCCGCCAAGGAAATCGAAACCAAGGAAGAGATCGCTGCAACGGCTTCCATCTCTGCTGGTGACCAGCAAATCGGCGATCTGATCGCTGAAGCGCTGGACAAGGTCGGCAAAGAAGGCGTTATCACCGTTGAAGAATCCAACACCTTCGGCCTTGAGCTCGAGCTCACCGAGGGCATGCGGTTCGACAAGGGCTACATCTCCGGCTACTTCGTTACCGACGCAGAGCGCCAGGAAACGGTACTTGAAGATCCGTACATCCTGATCGTCAACTCCAAGATCTCCAACGTCAAGGACCTCGTAGCGGTTCTTGAGAAGGTCATGCAGTCAGGCAAGCCCCTGCTGATCATCGCCGAAGACATCGAAGGCGAAGCGCTGGCTACCCTGGTGGTCAACAAGATCCGTGGCACGTTCAAGTCGGTAGCCGTCAAGGCTCCAGGTTTCGGTGACCGCCGCAAGGCCCAGCTGGCTGACATCGCTATCCTCACCGGTGGCCAGGTTATCGCCGAAGAAGTTGGCCTCAAGCTTGAGAACGCCACCCTCGACCTCCTGGGTAGCGCACGCAAGGTTGTTGTCACCAAGGACGAGACCACCATCGTCGAAGGTGCAGGCAACGCCGAAGAGATCGCCGGACGCGTCAGCCAGATCCGCGCCGAGATCGAGAACTCCGACTCCGACTACGACCGCGAGAAGCTGCAGGAACGTCTAGCCAAGCTGGCCGGCGGCGTTGCAGTCATCAAGGCCGGAGCTGCAACCGAGGTTGAGCTCAAGGAGCGCAAGCACCGCATTGAGGACGCAGTCCGCAACGCCAAGGCAGCAGTCGAAGAGGGAATCGTCGCCGGTGGCGGCGTTGCTCTCATCCAGGCCGGCGCCAAGGCTTTCGCATCACTGCAGCTCGAAGGCGACGAGGCAACCGGCGCGAACATAGTTCGCGTTGCCATCGACGCTCCTCTGAAGCAGATCGCCTTCAACGCCGGCCTTGAGCCAGGCGTCGTTGTCGACAAGGTCCGCGGACTGCCTGCAGGCCACGGCCTGAACGCAGCAACCGGCGTGTACGAAGACCTGCTGGCAGCCGGAGTCAACGACCCCGTAAAGGTCACCCGCTCTGCACTGCAGAACGCGGCATCCATCGCTGGTCTGTTCCTCACCACCGAAGCCGTAGTAGCTGACAAGCCTGAAAAGGCTCCAGCCGGCGGCGGCGGCGGCGACGAAATGGGCGGCATGGGCGGTATGGGCGGCTTCTAGTCCCCACCGGCGAGGTGTCACCACCTCGCCTTGCTGAATCTGGAAGGACGGTACCCTCACGGGGTGCCGTCCTTCCGGCGTTAACCGGGAAGCTCGGCCTGCCGGTCACCGTGGGCAGGAGGGTAGTCCAGGCTCAGTACAGGAACATCCGCGCATTGCTCAGTTCGGCGTCGGCGTATTGCTGGGTGGCCACCGTCAGGGCATGATTGATCTCCGCCAACGACTCCTCTACCCGGGCCTGGGTGGCACGCCATTGAGCCACAGCCTGCTGGAAATTCGCGGCGGCCTGCCCCTTCCACAGCATCTCCAGTTCCAGCAGGCCCGCCTGCATCGTATTCACCTCGGACTGCAGCCGGCCGATGGTTCCCTGCACTTCGCTGCCCTTTGCAGCGAGTGCATCTGTGTCGACCTGAAAGTTTGCCATGTGCTTCCTCCTCATTGACGGCCACTCCCGGACCATTGCTGGTTAGCTTCGACCCTAGGCCGGACGCTCAGGGGTTCCGGGAGGGAAAGCCGGAAAAGTGGGCAGCGCCCATGCCTAAAAGGCTGTGGAGGAGGAGTCATCCGATTCGAGGGCGCTATACCGCAGCCGGATGGACAGGGTGGCTCCGCCGCCGGAGGTCTCCTCCAACCGCACAGAGCCGTCATGCTGGGCCACCAGGGCAGCAACAATCGCCAGCCCCAGGCCGGTGCCGCCGGTCTCGCGGTAGCGGGATGAGTCGGCGCGGTAGAACCGCTCGAAAACCCGCGCCGCGTCTTCCTCGGAGATACCCGGGCCGTGGTCCCTGACCTCGATCACCGAGTCCATCCGACCGTGGATCACCGGCGCCACACCAATCGCGACTTCGATCGGGGTGCCATCGGGGGTGTACCGCAAAGCATTGGTCATGAGGTTGGCCACGACCTGACGGAGCCTGGCCTCGTCCCCAACGGTTGGTGCCGAATGCGCAGGACCGCCGTCCAGACCAATGACGGTGATTTCACGATCAGGGGCAATCGCACGGGCATCGAGCGCTGCATCGTTGCCGAGAATGACCAGGTCCAGTGGTTCGGATTCCAGCGGGCGCTGTTCGTCGATCCTGGCGAGCGTCAGCAGGTCCTCAACCAGCTCACCCATCCGCTTGGCTTCACTTTCGATCCGGCCCATCGCCGCCCGCACGTCGTCGTCGTTCTGCAGCGCTCCGTGCCGGTACAGTTCCGAGAACCCTCTGATAGTTACGAGCGGGGTGCGCAGTTCGTGGGACGCGTCAGCGACGAAACGACGCATCTTGCGTTCGGATTCCGTTCGGGCCGAGAACGCTGTCTCGATATGGGCGAGCATGGCGTTGAGTGAACGCGACAACCTCCCCACCTCAGTGGCCGGCCGTTCCACCTCGACGCGTCGGGAAAGGTCGCCGGCGGCGATCGCCGCAGCAGTCCGTTCCACCCGACCCAGTGGCCTGAACTGACGGGTCACGGCAACGAAGGCGATACCGCTGGCCACCATCGTCGCCCCGAGGCCGACGAAGAAGATGATCTGCCCGGCCTCCTCCAGTGATTTGTTGACCGTAGCCAGGCTCGAAGCAATGGCCACGCTGCCCTGGCCGTTGCTCAGTGCATAGAGCTTCACCCGCCAACCGGGGCTGCCGGGAGCGCTCCCTGGCACCGTAAAGCCCTTCTGCTCCCGGGCGGACACTTCCTCGACCGGAATTTCGGGGATGACCGGGAAGTCCGCCGATTCCTCGGACAGGGTTCCCCTGAGCTTCTGGCCGTCCACGTCCCTGAGCTCGCCATAGAACCGTAGCAAGGTTCCATCGGTGGCACCGTCGGGAAGGATGTTTTGCGCCACGGCGTCGGCGTTGGCCCGGATATCCAGATCCATTTGCTCAATCAGGCTGCCGCGCAGCATCGAGACCGTGACAATGCCGGTAATCGCAACAGTGACCACCATGAGCAGAGTCATGGTGGCCACCAGTTGGGTGCGCAGCGATGCGGCTTTCCACCGATCAATCACGTGGGCCGGCACCTACCGCTTGTCAGAGGTACGCAGCAGATAGCCGACGCCCCTCTTGGTCTGGATCAGGGCCACCGCGTCAGGGTTCTTGTCGATCTTGCGCCGCAGATAGGAGATGTAGGACTCGACAATCGAGGCATCCCCGTTGAAGTCGTACTCCCACACATGATCGAGGATCTGGGCCTTTGAGAGCACCCGGTTAGGGTTCATCATCAGGTAGCGCAGCAGCTTGAACTCGGTGGGGGAGAGATCGATGACCTCACCCGCCCGGCGTACCTCGTGGGCGTCGTCGTCGAGCTCCAGATCGTCCACGCGGATCACGGCGTCGTCATCGTCCATGGGCTGGGTGCGGCGGAGGACGGCACGGATCCGGGCCACCACCTCATCGAGGCTGAACGGTTTGGTGACGTAATCGTCGCCGCCCACGGTCAGCCCGGTGACCTTATCGTCGGTGTCGTCTCGAGCGGTGAGGAACACAACGGGGAAGTGCCGTCCGGCGGCACGAAGCCGGCGGGTCACTGTGAAACCATCCATGTCCGGCAACATGACATCGAGTACTGCCAGGTCGGGGTTATGGGTCTCGGCAGCGGCCAGCGCTTCGCGGCCGTTGGCGGCAGCGACGACGTCGAAACCCGCGAAACGCAGGGAGGTGGAGAGGAGCTCACGAATGTTTGGCTCGTCATCCACTACGAGGAGTTTTGCTTCAGGTCCAGTCTTTTTCACAGTTCCCAGTATCCTCCCAGACACTGGGAGTTGTCTGGATAGTGCGTGAAAGCTTCCCGTATGTCAGCCCTGAGGAATGTCCGCGGCGTCCATGATCCGGTAGGCATAGCCCTGCTCGGCCAGGAACCGTTGCCGTTTTGCGGCGAAGTCCTGGTCAATCGTGTCCCGCGCGACCACGGTGTAGAACCTTGCGGCCCGACCATCGGCCTTGGGGCGCAGCAGGCGACCCAGTCGTTGAGCTTCCTCCTGCCGGGATCCAAAGGACCCGGACACCTGGATGGCGACCGAGGCCTCGGGGAGGTCGATGGAAAAGTTGGCTACCTTCGACACCACAAGAGTGTGGATTTCCCCGTTGCGGAACTCGCCAAACAGCCGCTGCCGTTCCTTCACGGAAGTGTCCCCCTTGATCACCGGGGCATTCAGGCGCTCGCCGAGCTCGTCCAACTGGTCGATGTACTGGCCGATCACCAGCAGCTGCTCGCCCTGGTGCGAGGCGACCAGCTTTTCGACCACGCCGCTCTTGGTCTCCGACGTGGCGCACAGGCGGTACTTGTCGCCGTCCTCGGCCATCGCGTAGGCAACCCGCTCGTCGCGCGGCAGATCCACTCGCACCTCCACACAGTCGGCCGGCGCGATGTAGCCCTGCGCCTCGATGTCCTTCCAGGGGGCGTCATAGCGTTTGGGGCCGATGAGGGAGAACACTTCGCCCTCCCGGCCATCCTCCCTGACCAGGGTCGCGGTCAGGCCGAGTCGGCGTCGTGCCTGCAGATCGGCTGTCATGCGGAAGATTGGGGCAGGCAACAGGTGCACCTCGTCATAGACGATCAGCCCCCAGTCATTCGCGTCGAGGAGTTCGAGGTGCGGGTAGAGTCCACCCCGCCGCAACGTCAGCACCTGATAGGTGGCTATGGTGACCGGCCGAATCTCCTTGACCGCGCCCGAGTACTCACCGATCTCGTCCTCGGTCAGGGACGTGCGCTTCAGCAGCTCATCCTTCCACTGGCGGGCGGAGACGGTGTTGGTGACCAGGATCAACGTGGTGGTCTGGGAGGTCGCCATCGCTGCAGCGCCCACCAGGGTTTTGCCCGCACCGCAGGGGAGTACGACGACGCCCGAGCCGCCCGACCAGAAGTTTTCCATGGCCAGCTTCTGATAGGGGCGCAGCGTCCACCCGTCCTCGAGCAGGGCGATGGGGTGGGGTTTGCCATCCACATAGCCGGCAAAGTCCTCCGCCGGCCAGCCCAGCTTCAGAAGCAACTGTTTGAGCTGACCGCGCTGGGAGGAGTGCACCACCACCGTTTCTCCGTCGATACGCGGGCCCAGCAGGGGCTGGATCTTCTTGGCGTGCAGCACCTCTTCAAGGACCGGGTAGTCGTTGGTGCGCAGGACCAGCCCATGCTGGTCGTCCTTCTCAAGGCGGAGCCGTCCGTACCGTGACATGGTCTCTTCAATGTCCACCAGCAGTGCGTGGGGTACCGGGAACCGTGAGTATTTCAGCAGGGTGTCGAGGACATGCTCGGCGTCGAGCCCTGCCGCACGGGCATTCCACAGCCCGAGCGGAGTCAGCCGATAGCTGTGGACGTGTTCAGGGGCGCGTTCCAGCTCAGCGAACGCCGCGATCGCGTGCCGTGCTTCGGTGGATTGTTCGTGGTCCACCTCAAGCAGGATGGTTTTGTCGCTTTGGACGATCAGCGGGCCGTCAGGCATCAGTTACTGCCCCTTCATCGATGGAAAGTAGTTCAACGTCCATGATCCGGTGGATCGAGACGACTTTTTCGACCTCGTTGGCCGGGTCAATGACCCGGACCCTGCCGCCGGATACTGATAGTGGAACAAGGACCTGCCGGGTGGAATTCCCCTGGCTGTCGGCGAACCCGAGCCGGACCGGGCGTCGCAGCCGGATTGCCTTGCGGAGGGTCTCGAGCCCCAGCAGGGTGTCACTCTCAGTGGTCGACATTCCGTCCGCAGGCGCCACCCCGGCACCGCGAAGTACTGCCACCTGGTTGGCGATGTCCTCCGATGAGAGGGTCCAGGGGTTCAACGTCACCCGCGACGACGCCGCCGTCACGCTTCCCGGCCCGCCTGCGGGGCCGGACCGTCCGGGACTGGATGGCACAGCCAAGCCCTCGAGGGCGGGGGCGTACCCGAGGTCACGCAGGACCGCCGCGAGCTCCGGCCCGGACGCCTGGGAAATCACGACTGTCGGCGCGAGCTGCACCAGGCCAAGTGCTGCGGCCCGGGGATCGGTCAGGAGGGCTGAAAGCGCCGCATCATCGTCGCTGCGAACATAGCTGCTGGCCCTGCCCACCCGGAGGCGGCCGTATCTCGACGCGGTGTCGTCGACCAGGTACTTCAACGGCTGTGGAACGTCGGTGGCCGAATGGCGTGCCAGGAACGACAGAATCGTCGAGGCATCCTGGCCGTCGTCGAATGCGCGGCGCAGCGACTCCGCCGAGAACCGGTAGATGCTGGCTGGCCCCTGGCCCTCGGGGGTGGAGAGGAGGGCCAACTCGGTGGCGACCTCGGGCTCGAGATATCCGGGGGCAACAGCGGTCAGGTCTGCCTGCAACATGAAGTGCCGCAGCGGGGCGGGCAGGGCGCCGCGCAGGACGGCGGCGGCGTCGTCGTGCCTGCCGGCTGCGGTCAGGGAGCCTAGCTCAGTCAATGCGCCGGACCCCATCAGGCCAAGGCGGGACGCCTCCGTGAGCATGCCCGGAACCAGCCGGGCAAAGCGCCGCTGCAGGCGCGGCTGGCTCCACGTAAGCCACTCGACGACGTCGCGGGTCTGCAATACGGCCGACATGGCGCCGTCAATAGGGTGCCCGCTGGCGTCGTCGCTGAGGGCAGCCAGCGCCGCCAGCATCCGGGACCGGATGTGGGGGGCGTCGGGTCGGCCGGCCTCGGCCGCCAAAGCGTTCACCGTGGCACCGGCGGTGAGCTGGGTTCCTACCAACGACGGCGCGCGTTGCGCATCCAGCCACGTGGTCGCCAGACGGTGCCACTGCTCCACCCGGTCCTGCGCCAGCCAGAGAGTGCCTGGTTCAATGCGCCAACGGGAGGTGTCGACGTCGAGTACCAGCAGGCCGGCGAGGGCCGCGAGCTCCACCAGCCAGGCAGCCTGCTCGGTGTCGACCCGCAGGGCATCGGCGAGCCGCCGGATTTCCCGGACGCCCACCCCGCCGGACCGCAACGTGGTGATCGGGGAAACCTCGACGGCTGCGACGAGGTCGGTGACCAGACGGAGGGTTTCGGCGACCGCGCTGTGCGCGGCGTTATCCCGCAGACTGTTCCGGATGGTTCGAAGCTCGGGAACCGGGGGGTCACAGCGCAGCTGCTCGATGATGGAATGACCACGCGCGGCCCGTCCCACGGCGCGGGGGAGCTCAACATGGCTCGCATCCAGGCGGGCGAGGAGCCCGTGGGTGAGTAACCACTGAATCGGTGAACCCGGGTCCTCAGCGCTCACCGGGGACGCACCGACCGCCGAGACACTGAATTTGCCGAGCAGGTCACTGGTGCGTTCGGGTGCCAGGGACAGCAGGGCCTCCCAGCCGGCGGGAGTCGAAACGACGTCGTGGAGGACCTCGGCTGCGGCGTCGGCTGTGGTGGCCTCGCCGATCTCCAGCCCGAGTTCGCGGAGCCGGTCGACGCCGACGGGCAGCTGTTTGGCGTACCCGGGGAGAAGCCGGACCAGCTGGGTGATCTCCCGGCCCAGCCCGGCAGGGTAGGGGCCCAGGGCCTCGGTCAGGGAGGCAACGGGAAGGTAGAACCGGCGGTTCTGGTCGGCGGCCGGGGCCTCCGGCGGGGCCGGGGCGCGGCGGAGCAGAGCGAGCGCATGTAAATGGGCCAGGAATCCGTCCAGGACCTTCACGGTCGACCCCTTGATGTCCGACCGGAGCCAGGCCGCGGTGGTGCTTTGCCCGGTGTCACCATGAGTTGAAAGCTGCACGGCAGTGAGCACGTCCAGCTGGGGTTCGCTCAGGTTTTCCAGCGCCCGCTGGACGCTGACCCGGGTGGAAGCGCGGGCGGCGAGGGCGGCGAAATCGGGGACCGGTGGGAGAACGAGGTCCGGGCGCGCTGTGAGAAGGTCACGGAGCCGTGCGTCGCTGCGTGCAGCCAAATCGGTGGCCAGATCGCGGATAGCGGACATTATGACAACGTTACCCCGTTTGCCTGTGCTCGCCCCGCCCGATCGCCCGGTGGGAGCCCGCGGCAGGAGCTGGAGTCAGGCCCGCCTGCGGGTCCGAATTCCCGAGATCACCATGAGGATCATGAGGATAAAGGCCACCGGAAGGCAGATGTAGGCTCCGGCAACAAAGCCTGGCCACACGGTGCCCTGGAAAAAGGCAGTGATCAGCACGGCAGTAAGCGAAAGCAAGCCGATGATCGCCAGGGCCACGGCTGTCACCATCAGGATCAGGCGCGGCAGGTTCCGCTCCGGAGTGCTGGATCCGTGGTCTGGAAGGGGGCGGGGTGAGGTATTTGCCATAACGCTAACAGCGTACAAGGTGTGCCCCTTTCATGAAGCACACTGGTAGAGAGGATATTCTGGAAGGCAGAGACTTTCCCGACGAGACGCTGGCCCCGCCGCAAGGACATGGGCACCAGATCCTTTTCCAAGGATCGGCACGGTCACAGCAGTGTCCGACGCAGCACCTACAGAACGAGGTAACGACGTGCCTATTGGCAAGGTCAAGTGGTTTGACGCTGAAAAGGGTTTTGGTTTCCTGGCTACCGACGACGGCCAGGAGGTCTTCCTTCATGCCTCGGCGCTACCCGCAGGAGTGACCGAGGTGAAGGTGGGCACCAAACTGGAGTTCGGCGTCGCCGACGGCCGCAAGGGACTTCAGGCGCTCTCCGCCCGCATCCTCGAGGCGCCGGCCTCGGTTGCGAAGGCAACACGTAAAAGCGCCGATGATATGGCCGTGATCACCGAGGACCTCATCAAGTTGCTCGACGACGTCTCCAATGGGCTGCGCCGTGGCCGGTACCCCGACAAGTCGCACGCCGGCAAGGTCGCAGCGGTCCTCCGCGCGGTCGCGGACGATCTGGACGCGTAGGCCAGATCGTGGATTCAGACCTGGAAATCGTCGCTCATTCAGCGGACGTCGCTGACCCGGCGATCGCGGAGGCGGCCGACGACGCAGTGGTTCCGCCGAAACGTCGTGCACCCCGGAAACCGTCCAAGCCCGACGCTCTATTGGCAGATGCTGTGGAATTCGCGCGAAACGGTGTGAACGAGATTGCCGAGCAGGGGCAGGTCGGCACCCATGTGGGCGCCTATCCCGACGCCGAACGGGTGGTGACCCACCGGTTCGAAGCCCACCTGCCCGGCTACGGCGGCTGGCACTGGTTTGCCACCCTGGCCCGGGTACCCCGCGGTAAGGAACCGACGATCTCCGAGGTTGGCCTGCTGCCGTCCGAGACGTCATTGCTGTCCCCACCCTGGATTCCCTGGGCCGAGCGGGTACGCCCCGAGGACTCCGCCAAGGACGAATCAGTTTCCCCTGACGCTGCTGGAGGAGAATAAGCAGTTGACTCACGGTAGTTGCGGACGAGGCCGAGCGGAACTCACCTGATGGGGATGTTCCGCTCGCTGCATATCCATAACTACCGGGTCTGGTTTTTCGGAGCACTGGTCTCCAACATCGGCACCTGGATGCAACGCACCGCCCAGGACTGGCTGGTGTATGACATCCTCACCGATCAGGATGCAGCAGCCATGGGCATTGTCATGGCGCTCCAGCTCGGCCCCCAACTGCTCGTCGCCCCCTGGGCAGGTCTGATCGCAGACTCGGTGGACCGGCGGAAACTACTGATTATCACCCAGCTCTCGATGGCGGCACTCGGCGTCGGACTCGGGCTGATGGTGGTGCTCGGGGTGGCCGAACTCTGGCATGTGTACGCCTTTGCCCTCGCCCTCGGATTCGTTTCCGCGGTCGACGCGCCAGCACGGCAGACATTCGTCTCCGAATTGGTCAGGGACGACTATCTCCCCAACGCAGTCGCTTTGAATAGCGCCTCTTTCAACGGTGCGCGGATGGTTGGCCCAGCGGTGGCGGGTCTGCTCACCGTGGCGGTGGGCCCCGGCTGGGTATTTATGATCAACGCGCTCACGTTCGGCGCCATGATCTTTGTGCTGATGACCATCAGACGGTCCGAGTTGCGAGTCCTGGAGAAGTCTCCGCCGGGCAAGGGCCGGATTCGGGAGGGCTTCAGATATGTGCGTAACCGGCCCGACCTGATGATGGTGATGCTCGCGATCTTCATCGTCGGCACCTTTGGACTCAACTTTGCCGTCTACATCGCGGCGATGGCACGCACCGAGTTCAACAGTGGCGCCGGAGTGTTCGGCGTGCTGTCATCGGTGATGGCCGTCGGCTCGGTAGCGGGC
>NZ_ASZW01000270.1:0-8728 GCF_000468215.1 Arthrobacter sp. CAL618
CGGCCCGCCGCAGCAAACCGAGGCTCCGGTTCATTTACGGGGCGGCAGCAGCTTTCGGGGTCGCCTGTGCCGCAGCAGCGCTGGCCCCCACGGTCTGGCTGTTCGGTCTCACCCTGATCCCGGTGGGCCTGTTCGCGCTGACACTCATGACCAGTGCCAATGCGTACGTCCAGACCACCACCGAGCAGGTGATGCGCGGCAGGGTCATGGCGCTGTATTTCGCCATTTTCCTCGGCGGCACACCGCTCGGCGCACCAATCGTCGGCCTGGTCTCCAACACTTTTGGTCCACGGTGGAGCCTCGCCGTCGCCGCAGCGGCCGGCATCATTGCGGCGCTGGCTGGAATGATCTGGGCCTGGCGGGCCCACCATCTACGGCTTCGCTACGATCCGGCCCCACGGCGTCGGCTGCGGATTGAAACTGACTTCGGGAAACCTCTCACCGATCCCTAAGATCCCTGCCAGCCACAGGCTTTTGGGATCTTAGGGGGCGGCGGAGGGCTAGCGTCCGCCGATCACGAAGTCGATGCAGGCCAGCAGGGCTGAAATATCGTCCGGTTCAATCGAGACGAACGTCGCGATGCGCAGCTGGTTCCGGCCCAACTTCCGGTACGGCTCGACGTCGACAATGCCGTTGGCACGCAACACCTTCGCGAGTGACGCAGCGTCAACGGAGTCGTCGAAGTCGATGGTCGTAATGACATTGGAGCGGTCCTCGGCGCGCGTGACGAAGGGGGTGGCGACGTCGGACGCTTCCGCCCACTGGTAGACCCGNCCCGCGGACTCCGCGGTGCGGGCCGCAGCGAACTCGAGACCGCCGCTCTGGTTCAACCATTCGACCTGGGCGTTGAGAGTCACCAGGGTGGCCAGGGACGGGGTGTTGTAGGTCTGGTTGAGTAAAGAGTTGTCGATGGCCGTCTGGAGGTTCAGGAAATCAGGGATCCAACGGTCGGTCGCCGCGATCCGGGCTGCGCGCTCCAGCGCGGCCGGCGAGAACAGGCCAAGCCACAGGCCGCCGTCGGACGCGAAGTTTTTCTGGGGCGCGAAGTAGTAGACGTCGGACCCACTGACATCCACGTCCAGGCCGCCGGCGGCCGACGTCGCGTCGATGAGGACCAAGGCATCCGGTGCGGCGCCGTCGACCCGGTGCACCGGTGCTGCCACACCGGTGGAGGTCTCGTTCTGCGGCCAGGCGTAGACGTCCACGCCTGTTTCCGCTGCAGGGGTGGGGCGCGTCCCCGGGGCCGAGGTGATCACCGAGGACGCCTGGAGGAAGGGCGCCTTGTTGGTGGCGGAAGCGAACTTCGCCCCGAATTCCCCGAACGACAGGTGCTGGGCCTTGTCCTGCACCAGCCCGAAGGATGCAACATCCCAGAACGCTGTTGACCCACCAACGCCCAGCACCACCTCGTAGCCGGCCGGCGCGTTGAACAGCTGGCTCAGGCCTTCCCGGACCGAACCGACAAGGTTGCGCACCGGCGCCTGACGGTGGGACGTGCCAAGCAGGGTCCGTCCGGCCTGCGCGAGGGCCTCCATCTGCTCGTCGCGCACCTTCGACGGGCCGGCTCCGAAACGCCCGTCGGCGGGAAGGAGGCCAGCGGGGATCAATTGGTCCGGGGAAATGCTCATGGTCTCTCCAAGGGGGTAAGCGTGCGACACAAGACGGGATACATTCTGCCGCACTACCCGGCCCTGGCGGCATTTGTGAACATGCCCCGACCGGGCACCCGGTTGCCGCTGATTGCCGCGGCCTCTGGTAAATGGGTTAACCTTGGTGAGCGTAGAACTTGTGTTCGGCGCTGGCGATATGTGCCGCGCTCCCACCGCGAAAGCTGCCCGCTGTTCCATCCCGCACCAGTGCCTAGGAGCTGAACCGCATGACGGACCTCATCGATACCACTGAGATGTATCTGCGGACCATCCTGGAACTGGAGGAGGAAAACATTGTTGCCCTCCGCGCCCGGATCGCTGAACGGCTCCGCCATTCCGGTCCTACCGTCTCCCAGACCATCGGCCGGATGGAGCGCGACGGGCTGGTGATCGTCTCGGGCGATCGCCACCTCGAATTCACTGACCTTGGCCGCCGTCGCGCCATCGGGGTGATGCGCAAGCACCGCCTCGCCGAACGTCTCCTCTCCGACGTGATTGGCCTGGATTGGGCTTATGTCCACGAAGAGGCCTGCCGCTGGGAGCACGTGATGAGCGAGCGGGTTGAACAGCGGTTGTACGAGCTGCTGGGAAAGCCCACCGAGTCTCCATACGGCAACCCTATTCCGGGGCTTGAGGCCCTGGGCGGCCCGCCAACCCAGGGCTTCACCGACGGTGTCCGCAGCCTCCTGTCGGTGATCGGCGCCAATCCTCAGGGGTCAGTGATTACCCTTGTCCGGCTGGCCGAGCCCATTCAGGTGGACCCGGAACTGCTCTCCCAACTCGATGAGGGTGGGTTGCGGCCCGGAACGGTCATCGGGGTGCAGGCGGCCGGCGACTATGTGTCGGTCAGGGTCGAGGGTATCGAGGGCGCGCTGGAGCTCCCGCCGGAGGTCGCCGCACACGTGTTCGTGTCGGTCGCCGGGCCGGCTCTCTAACCCTCCACGGCACAATATTGCCGCAAGTTATCCACAGGAAAAGATAACGAACGTATCTCTTTTGCTTATGGTCGTGGATGATGGAAAGCTGACGTTGATACATCAGCGTTATCTAAACCGCACGCCTGACCCTGTCAGCGGATTTGGATGCTGAGACCCGTGACAGGGGCGGAGGACCCATCAGACGGCGGCTGATAAGCCGCCTTGGGGTGAAGTCCGGACGCGGTGCTGCTTCGGCGGACCGGTCAGGGCCGAGTTTCTTCCCGAACTCGAATCCGACAGCTAACTTCGCAGGCATATACGAAAGGGACCCTTTGTCGAAGCACCATGCTTCGGGACGCCGCCGTGCCGGCGCCCCAGTACCTGCCGTGCGTCCTCGGGACGCGCAACGACTCGAACGACGACGACGAGCAACACGGGTCAGGGGCGACTTTTCGCTCACCGGGATGAGCCAAAAATTCGCCATCGCCGCCGCCGCGTCCGGGCTGGTGCTGACCGTTACGCTACCCACCACCGCGGGGACGGCCCCACAGAACGACAACGCGGCCGCCGCAGCCGTTGCGCCCACCGTGCAGGCGACTGTCGCGCCCCGGGAAATCAGCGTTCCCGACGCGGCGCTGGTCGACTTCAGCCGCACCGCATTGCAGAGCACCTTCGACGCAGACGCCAAGCTCAGCGAGATCATGACCGCTGCAGACTCAGCGGCTGTGCCTGCCGCGGCCCGCGGCTCCCTGTCAGCTCCCATGGACAAGCTGATTGTCACGTCCCCGTTCGGTTACCGGGTCAGTCCGATTACCGGCCTGGGTGGGGAACTCCACTCAGGCCAGGACTTCAGCAGCTCGTGCGGCACTGAAGTGTTCGCGGCAGCGTCCGGCACTGTCACCTTTGCCAGCTGGCACCCCTATGGCGGTGGAAACCGCGTGGTCATCGATCACGGCAACGGGCTCGAATCCACGTACAACCATCTCTCGTCCAGCAGTGTCCAGGAGGGGCAGTCAGTGGACCGCGGTGAGGTCGTCGCCCAGAGCGGTAGTACCGGTGCATCCACCGGCTGCCACCTGCATTTTGAAGTGATGGTTGACGGTCAGGCCGTGGACCCCATGGGCTGGCTGTAACCAAGGACACACCGTTTCGTGACCGGAATGTGACATTGCGGTCAATCTCATGTACCGTCGATCTCGTGCCAAATTCTAATAGGTTTGGCACCCTCGAGCAGATCGCCTAGCTCTGCCACTGCCTGAGGTTCCGTTCGCACAATTCGCATGGCAGAGGCGGGGGAACCAATTAGTGGATTTCGCAAGAAATCCTTGGGGTTAAGTCGTCTGATTCCACTGGGAATCAGAGGGCCGGGTGACTCCCATCCGAATCCGACAGCTCACCTCGCAGGCAATTGGGAGAGGCAATCGAACGTGTCAACTAGCTCTTCTCTGGGCCGCCACAGGGCCGCCCGTACGCACACCAGCCCCCTGACAGCCATCTCAAGCGCCGTCTCCTCGAACGCTGGTTCCGTCGGCCGCCAGGCAGCAGTCATCGTCGCAGCGTCAGGGCTCGTCCTGACCGCCGGACTGCCAGCCCACGGGTTCGGTGAGTCCGAGCGTGTCGTTCAGCTCTCCACCCCCCTGAACTCGATTGCTGCTACGGCTGACGCCGTAAGCGCTCCCGCCACCGCCGAGATCACCTTCGAGCGTGCAGCCGTGTCGGCAACGCCCGCCGCCGTAGCTGCTCCAGTCGTCGAGGTGCAGGCCGACGTCATCGAGCCAATAACACCCGCCGCTGAGCCGGTAGCCGAAATGGTGGCAGAGCCCGCCGTGCAGGAAGCAGCGCCAGTCGAGGCAGCGCCAGTTGAGGCGCCCGCAGCAGAAGCAGTAGTCGCACCAGCTGCGCCAGCCCAGACGCCCGCAGCCGAAAAGCCAGCCCCCAAGGCTGCGCCTTCCGGTAACATCGCCGCTGGTCTGGTCGGATCCGCCTACTCCCAGATCGGTGTCGGGCAGGACTGCACCGCCATGGTTGAGAAGGCACTTCGCTCCGTCGGCAAGTCCGTTGGCGACATTGCGCCTGGCGATTTCTTCGCCTTCGGATCAGTTGTTGGCTCTCCAGCGGCGGGCGACCTGGTAATCACCGCCGGCCACGTAGCCATCTACGTCGGAAACGGCCAAGTCATCAGCGGTGGCCTGAACGGCATGAACACCGACCTCCATTCCCTTTCCGACCTCCCCGGCGCTAGCTTCGTCCGCGTTAGCTAAGACCACACCGAACCCTGGAGAACGCAAAAATGACAACTCGCACAGCTATTGCACGCCACCGTGCCGATAAGCGCCACAACACCAACTTCTCGGCTCTGGCCAAAGCAGTAACCGAGAACGCTGGCGGCATGGGCCGTCAGGCAGCCGTAATCGCCGCAGCATCAGGCCTGGTCCTGACCGGTGGGGTATCGGCCAACGCTGCTGAGCTCTCCCTCGAATCAGCCGAACGGACCACCCTGACCTCCGCGCTGGAGATCCAGGCCGCACCAGCCGCCGTCGAAGCACCCGCAGACGCCGACATTGCGTTCAACCGCACCCCGGTCAAAGCCGTAGCAGCCCCAGCAGTCGTCGAAGCCCCAGCAGTCACTGTTCAGGCTGAGACCGTTGTGGAGATCGAAGAGGCTCCGGCCGTGGCCCCGGCCGCTGAGCCCGAAACCGTAGAGCCGGTTACCGTAACACCTGCAGTGAACGTCGAGCCGGAAGCGCCCGTCCGGACCACTCCAGCACAGGCCGCTCCGGCAGCCGAGGCCCCCGTCGCGCAGAAAGCCCCAGCCGCATCCTCAGGGAAGGCAGCAACAATCGCGGCCGCAGCACAGGCTCAGCTGGGAGTCACCCAGGACTGCACCCGTCTGGTGAGCAACGCCCTGGCAGCAGCAGGGATCAACTTCCACGGCTGGCCAGCCGGGTACTTGTCCCTCGGACGCACGGTCAGCGCCGGCGAAGCCATCCCAGGTGACCTCATCTACTACACAGATGGCGGAGCCGGAGTGGCCCACATTGCTGTGTACATCGGTGGCGGTCAGGCAGTCCACGGCGGGTTCAACGGCAACCAGACCGTCGTCGCTCCAGCCGACCTTGGTTCGGGCCCAGTCTTCATCCGCGTCGGCGGCTAGGAACACCCCGCATTACGACAAAAGACCCGGAGGAATTTCCTCCGGGTCTTTTTGTGCGTCTGGCAGCCGCCCGGACTGTCAAGGCGATCGGTCCGCGACGACACGCGTGGACCAGCTCCATCAAAATTAGCTAACCGAGCGTCAGCCGAACTACCCTTACTCAAAAGGAGTCAGGATTTCGGCCTGCGACCCCGGCGATAGGGGTAGAGGCCTGATCGGCAAAGAGGAATGTGCATGCGCACTCTCGTTCTGAATGCTGGATATGAGCCGCTGGCGGTAGTGACCTTCCGCCGGGCGCTGGTCCTTGTGCTGGCCGGCAAAGCCAGCGTCGTCGCGGAAGGGGAGGAACCGGTCATCGGACCCAATGAGATTCTCGGGCGCCCCTCGGTCATCCTGCTGAACCGGTACGTGAAAATCCCCTACCGGCAAAGTCTCGTGGTCACCCGCAGGGGTGTGCTGCGCCGCGACAACCATCTGTGCGCCTACTGCGGCAAAAGCGCCTCCACCATCGATCACGTGTATCCACGCTCCCGCGGCGGGGACTCCAGCTGGGAAAACCTCGTAGCCTGCTGCCTCAGGTGCAACAACGACAAAGGTGACAAGACGCTCGCCTCCCTGGGGTGGCAGCTGGGGGTCACCCCACAACCGCCCCGCGGCCCATCCCACCACTTCCGTGAGATCGAGAAGCCAGCCCCGCAGTGGAGCGCCTTCCTCCGGTCGGAGAGCGCCGCTTGAGCGCTCAGGTACCCGTTGCCTTCAATGCCGTAGTGCTCTCGGGTGGCAGATCCTCACGCCTGGGAGGTACACCCAAGGCCCATCTCGAGCTCAACGGGCAAAGCCTGCTTGACCTGACCTGTCAGGCCGCGGCAGCTGCACGACGGATTGTCGTCGTCGGGCCAGACGACGTCGATGGCGCAACCTTCCGGGCTCAACCGGTGTCGCGCGAGTTTGTCCGCGAGTCGCCACCGTTCGGCGGGCCGGCCGCGGCGCTGGCTGCCGCCGTCGACCATTTACAGGACGACTCGACACCGTGGCTGCTGGTGCTGGCGTGCGACATGCCGCGCATCGCGGAGGCGATTCCTTCGCTTCTGAAAGCGGCGGTCGATCGTCCGGATTCCTCGGCGATGGCGCACGACGGCGGCCGGGACCAGCCGCTGGCCGCCCTCTACCGTTTTGCTGACCTGCGGTTAGCGGTGCAGGAGATCCACGCCTCCGGAGGGGCCCAGAATCTATCGATGAAGGCACTCCTTGCTAGGGTGCAATGGAGAGCAATTGACGTTCGGCCGGGCAGTACCGCCGACGTCGACACCTGGGCTGACGCTCAATCCCTCGGTGTCTCAGGCACAGCACCGACCTAGATTCAGGAGCAGCGATGAAAAAACAGGATCAGATCCTTCAGGAATGGAGTGCCCAACTCATTGAGGCCTTCGAGCTTCAGGGCACCACCATCGATATCGATGCCATCCTTTCCCTCGCGGGGGACGCAGCCCATTCAATAGTGCGCCCGGCAGCGCCGCTGACCACCTTCATTGCTGGCTATGCCGCTGGCCTTGCCGTGGCCAGCCAGCAGGCTACCGAGGCGGTAGCCATGGAGTCAGCGATTGAGGCTGCCCGCCGCCAGTGTCCCACCGGAGACGCGGCCGCCCCACCAACGGCGGAGGCCCAGTGAGCGAATCCCCCATGAGCGAATCCCCAGTGAGTGATACTGCCACCGACAACTCCACCGGCCGGAACCTCGACTGGGAGCAGGCGCGACGCGTCGCCTACGACGCCGGAACGCCAATGGCCAACCAGACAGTCCCGCTCTCCGAAGCGCTTGGACAAACACTGGCCGAGCCGGTCACGGCTTTACAGGCCATCCCGCACTACGCGTCATCGGCCATGGACGGATGGGCCGTCAACGGCAATCCACCGTGGCAACTGGTTAGTCATGCACCAAAGGAAGAGCACCCCTGGTCGCGTCCTGCCCCGCACCAGGATTCGGGTGCGGGGCCGCTGGCTCCCGGGGAGGCGACATTCATCCTGACCGGCGGCGTGGTACCGGAGGGGACCACCGGGATCCTCCGGATGGAGCACGGCGCCGTCCGCGGTGATTCCCTGGACCGCAACGAGCGGGCCCGGCCGGACGAGCCGAGGCCCCAGGAACACATCCGACCGGCCGGCGAGGAGGCCCCTCAGGGCAGCGAGACCATTCCCGCGAACGTCACCCTGAACCCGGCCCAGATTGCCCTGGCCGCGGTCTGTGGCTACGACAACCTTCCAGTGCTGAGGGCACCGCGGGTGTCCTTGCTGCTGACCGGCGACGAGGTCATCGAAGCCGGGCTCCCCGAGCCGGGGCAGGTCCGTGACACGTTTGGTCCCCAGCTTCCCGGTCTGGTCCAGATGATGGGTGGGCACGTCGACACCTCGGGCCGTGCCAAGGATGACCTCGACGACGTCGTCGCCGCCATCAGCGCCGAAGCGCTCGATGAACTCTCCCTCGCTCGCGCCTCCGGTGACGTCCTCATCACCACCGGCGGGACGGGCAGTTCCTCGGCTGACCACATCAGGCGCGCGTTGGAGACGCTCGAGGCAGAGTTCATCATTGACGGCATCGCGATGCGGCCCGGCCACCCCACGCTGCTGGCCCGACTGCAGGACGGCCGGTTCCTGGTAGGTCTCCCCGGCAATCCCCTGGCCGCGATGATGGCCATGTTTACCGTGGTGGGCCCGCTGCTGGCAGGCCTGCGCGGGGCGCCGTTCCCCGAAACCGACGAAGTTACCGTCGGGGAAGCATTCGATGAGCTTCCCGGCCGGAGCCGGGTGGTGCCCTACCGGCTGGAATCCNGGGCCGTCGCTGCCACTCACCAGCGCTCCGGCATGCTGAGAGGCCTCGCCTCCGCGGCCGGGGTCATGGTGGTGCCGGCTGACGGCTGCGTTGCGGGGGACAGGTTGCCAGCGCTGCGCCTGCCATGGATCAGCTAAAACTCCACCTGTTAAAACACCGGCGCCCCCATTCAGCTGAATGG
>NZ_ASZW01000271.1:0-4187 GCF_000468215.1 Arthrobacter sp. CAL618
GTTCAGGACCACCTCGCGTTCCCGGAGAGCTTTCCGGTGCCGGCTACTGATGGGTTCGGGGTGAAGTTTTTCGCGTAACCGGTGGGCCTGGCGGCAGAACTTCGTCACGGTGGTCTGACCGGCCAACGCGATCAGCCTGGTTTCATAGGCGGCGGCGAGAGCGGGGTCGGTGTCGGGCATGTCTGTGGCTTCTTCGACAACGGCCCAGGCATGGCGGCGTGAGAGTCTGCCGTCCTCTAACGCGTTCAACGTGGCCGGGTAGTGGCGGGTCAGCAGGGTGCTGTGTTCGACCAGGAACCCGGCGGTCCGCTCCGGCAGGTGCAACGTGGCGCCGATCTCGGCTGCGGCCAGGGTTTTCTCAAACCCGAAAGCCCCGCGGCCGCAACGGGTTTGCTCGGTTTGCAGGTCCAGGATCCGGGTAACCAGTTTCGCTTCCTGGGCATCGAGCCATGACCGCGCCTCGGCGACGTCATTCAACGCATCCAAGACCTGGGCAGAGTCAAGGCCGGCCGGGGCGGCGAGCCCGAGTTGGCCGGTCAGGGCGGGAGGTTCGTCGCTGGAGCGCACCCGCTCGCCGGGCACGAAGGCCATTCCCCAAAAATCCGATGCCTCATCATCCGCATCGGTCGAACCCGCAGCCTCAGCCTCCGACTCCGGCGGTTCAACAGTGGGTGCTGTCCACACCGCGTCCACGCCTAGCGGTCCCTCCGGACCATACCCAGCAGAAGACCCAACAGAAGCCCCGGAGGAAGACGCCGCAGAAGCGCCGGCGTGAGTTCCCGCAGTAGACCCCGTGGCCGTGTTCGCGGGCCCGCTGGTCGAGGCGGAATCCGCGCCGGATTCGGGAGGGATTCCCGATCCGGGAGCAGAAGCTGCACTGCTTTTCATACCCCAATTCCATCATCGAGCACCGACAGTATGAGGGGAAAATAGGGGGCCCGGAAAAAACTTTTTCGAAGTATTTTCGGCACCCACAAAAGCGGCCCACGTAAGCACTGGACTCGCCTGACTACTCTCAAACTCGCCGCCGAGCGGTTGGCTGTGATGGCCCCGGCACATCCAGACCCGCCACAGCTACCTTCTCGCCGGGGATGTAATAGATAGGGTTGAGTGCATGACTATCCGCGACGCCCGCCCGGCTGATGTAGCCACCATCCTCCAGCTCATCCACGACCTCGCCATCTACGAGAAAGAACCTGACGCCGTCAGGAACACTCCCGAACAGCTGCATCAGGCCCTCTTTGGACCCATGCCAAGCGTGTTCGCGCATGTCGCCGAGTCGGACGGCGTCATCCAGGGCTTTGCCCTCTGGTTCCTGAACTACTCAACCTGGGAGGGTGTCAACGGGATCTATCTGGAAGACCTGTACGTCCGCCCCGAAGCCCGGGGCGAAGGCCACGGCAAAGCACTCCTGCAGAACCTTGCACGCATCGCCGCGGAACGGGGCTACGCCCGGGTGGAATGGTCGGTCCTGAACTGGAACGAACCCTCAATCAACTTCTACGACAGCCTCGGCGCCCTCCCCCAGGACGAGTGGACCACCTATCGCCTCACCGGCCCCGCCCTCACCGCAGTGGCCAGCGGATCCGCTACGTGAGCGACCAGTCAGCCGCCGACGTCGTCCCCCACCGCCGCGAATCAACCCACCTGATGCACGGCGCACGCACCACCGGCCATTACTTCACAGTTCCCCTGGACCATCGGACGCCCGATGGTGAAACCATCACCATCTTTGCCCGCGAGTACAGCTCGCTGGAGTACGACGGCGAAGCCATTGCCGACCTGCCATGGCTGCTGTTCCTGCAAGGTGGGCCCGGCGGCCGGGGCAGCAGGGTCACCCAGCTTGGCGGCTGGATGAAGGCTGCGGCCAGACACTTCAGAATTTTGATGCTGGATCAGCGGGGCACCGGCCGTTCCACCCCAGCGGATGCCGCGACCCTTCCCCTCCGCGGGGACGCTGCCGCACAGGCCGAGTATCTCGCGCACTTCCGGGCCGACTCGATTGTTGCTGACGCCGAACTGATCCGCCGCCAACTCGTCGGGGCGCCCTGGACGGTGTTCGGTCAGAGCTTTGGCGGTTTCTGCACCCTGACGTACCTGTCTGTCGCACCCGAGGGCATGGACCGGGCGCTGATCACCGGTGGCCTGGCACCACTCAGTGGCCCCCCGGATCAGGTCTATTCCGCGACCTATCGGCTCGTCGAAGCCAGGAACCGGGAATACTTCGCCAAGTATCCCGAGGACCGGACGACCCTCACCCGGATTGCACACCACGTCGAGGCAATCGACGAGCGGCTACCGACCGGTGAGCGTCTCACCGTTGCACGGCTGCAGATGATCGGATCCTTCCTTGGTGGCAACACCCGGATGGACGCCCTGCACTTCCTGCTCGAGGACGCCTTCGTGAGCACCGCCGATGGTCAGCGGCTGTCCCGGGTGTTCCTGGACGCCGTCTGGGCGCAGGTCAGCCGGTCATCCAACCCCCTCTACGCCCTGCTGCATGAGTCAATTTATTGCCAGGGCGGGGCCTCCGACTGGTCCGCCAACCGGGTGTTGGCCGAGCACCCCCAGTTCCTCCCGACTGCTGAGGAACCGCTGCTGACCGGCGAAATGGTGTATCGGTGGTACTTCGATCAGGACCCGTCACTAGTTCCGCTGCGGGACGTCGCTGACCTCCTCGCAGCAAAGGCGGATTGGGGCAGCCTCTACGACACCGACCAGCTCGCCCGCAACACTGTCCCCGCTGCGGCTGCCGTCTATCAGGACGACATCTACGTGGACCATGACCTGTCCATGCGGACAGCCCGCGCGGTCAAAGGCTTACAGGCATGGGAGACAGCTGACTTCCACCACGACGGGATTTCCGACGACGGTGAAGCGATCTTCAACCGGTTGCTGGGTATGACCGGCTGGCCCGCGTAGTCAGCCAGCGCTGAGGCGCGGACGGTCGGAGAAGGCTACTTCTCGACGTCGGCCGTGCCGCGGGCCTTCCGTGCGTCCTCTTCAAGCTTGGCATCGATGCTGGCCTGCTTGGCCTTCGGGCTGAGCAGGCTCAGGACAACCGCGACCACAATGGTGCCGAGGATGATGCCGAGGGACAGGAAGGTGGGGATGATCGGAGCCCACTCAATGTGCTGGCCCCCGTTGATGAACGGCAACTCGTTTTCATGCATGGCGTGAAGGATCAGTTTGATGCCAATGAACGCCAGGATAACCGAGAGCGCATGCTTCAGGTAGATGAGGCGGGTCATCAGGCCACCGAGCAGGAAGTACAGCTGGCGCAGGCCCATCAGGGCAAAAATGTTGGCGGTGAAGACGATGAACGCGCTTTCGGTCAGACCGAAGATGGCCGGGATCGAATCCACCGCGAAGAGCAGGTCGGTGAGGCCGATGGTCACGAAGACGATCAGCATCGGGGTGAAGACCTTCTTGCCGTCCACGACGGTACGGATCTTGTTGCCGTCGTATTTGTCGGTCATCGGCAGGACGTTGCGCAGCTTGCCGATCACCTTGTTTTCGCTACCGTGTTCCTCGTCTTCGCCGGTGTCCTTGGCCTGCTGATAGGCCGTGTAGAGCAGGAAGACACCGAAGATGTAGAAGATCCAGCTGAAGTTGCTGATCAAGGCTGCGCCGAGCAGGATGAAGATTCCGCGGAGCACCAGCGCGATGATGATGCCCACCATCAACACTTCCTGCTGATACTTACGGGGTACCGAGAACCGGGCCATGATGATGATGAATACGAACAGGTTGTCAATGCTCAGGCTATATTCGGTGACCCAGCCGGCGACAAACTGTCCCCCGTAATCCGGGCCGGTGAAGATAAACATCAGGACCGCGAAGATCAACGCGAGAGAAACGTAGAACGTGACCCACAGGCCGGCTTCCTTCATTGACGGCTCGTGCGGGCGCTTAACCACCAGCAGCAAATCGAACAGGAGGATGAGGCCCAGCACAATGAATGTGCCTACCTCAAACGCCAATGGCAGTTCCAGCGTGGGTTCGGGCATGAGGGACCTTTCAAGGGTGCAGCGGATTCCGCAAGTCTCTCCGCCGCGGCATTTGCCACCGGCCGCTACGCCCGGCGAAACATCGATGCTCCGCGTGTTGACGATCGTAGCGCTTCGGGATACTCCCCTACGTCCGGCTTATCCTAACCCCGTACGAGCCGGATCAGGAAATGGCTC